>CAKQVW010000130.1 GCA_934277865.1 uncultured Pseudobdellovibrionaceae bacterium
GTCGGAGATGCGCGCAAAGCTATCGTATGCGAAACCGATACGACCGTAGCCGTTACCTGAAACTTGGTAGCCGGTGACAAGATCCGTCATGTAAAGGTGAAGAATCGAAGTCGAGACTCCGGAGGGCGAAATGCCTTCGTAGAGTTCGTCATTTGTCGTCAAGTAATTGAAGGTGTAATCGCCAAGAGAGGTTTCGATTGTTGAAATCTTCTTTAGCGAATATGTGAGGTCGATTTCTGCGCCGGATGGGCGTGTGATCTTTTTTAGCCTTCGGTCGAGATCATAGGTGTAACTCGTCGTTACGGTCCCGCCAATCGAAGGCGGTGTGGAGAGGGATGGCAAGTCGTTGCTTCCGAATGTGAAACTATGGCTAGGCCGCGAGGGCGGTGTCACGCTTAAGAGATCACCGTTGGCGTTCCACGTATAGGAGATGACTCTTGTGTCGGGTAATGTGGTCGTGAGGACTCTTCCGTTATCGTCATAGGTGTAGCTCGTGGTTTGTCCAAGTGCGTTCTCGACACTCGATACCCAGCCGTCGCCATTGTAAGTAAACTCCGTTGTGCGTCCGCCTTGAGTAATTTCAATCAGTTGTCCATTGCCGTTGTAGGTGAGGCTCGTAGCGGTAAGGTCCGCATGCTGAATCGACGTTGGTCGTTCTTGAGAGTTTAACTGAACGGTTTGAGTTCGACTAAGTGGAGACGTGTAGGTGAGTTTATTGAGAGTGCCATCATAGGTTTCAACAAAGGACTTACTATTGGTTGTGCTCGTCGTCGTGAGAGTGTCGATGTTAAACGGCCCCGTGCCGGAAAGATAAGTCACGGCTTTTGCCGTCGTGGTTGTGACGGATGGGCCAGAGGCGACGGTGTAGTTGAAGGAATATGGGTAGCGTGCGATGCCATTGGCGAAACGCGGGTCATTGTCCCAAGTCGTTATCGTCGAATGGCCGTTTTGTTTGTCATACGAGAAGGTCCCATATGTCGCTGAAGTGGTGAGGAGTTCCACGTTGTAGGGCGTGTGATACCGTCTAATTTGCCCATCAGAACTTCCAAACTGCAAGTAATTGCGAAACCAAGCTTGTTCGCCCTCGGAAGTGTCGACCTGAACCTGATCTGTGGTGGAATCGATAAAAGAGTGCGTCAGTGTGACCGTATAGCCATCTGATCCAGAGTCTGTAAGCAGTCGTCCTGCGATATCATATGTGAATGTCGAGGTTTTACCGGATGGCCTTTCGAAAGTCGCCAATAGACCCTTTGTGCCAGTGTAGGTCATTTCGTAGAACGTGGAATCCGGTGCGGTGACCTTTGTCAGATAGCCGTTTCCGTTGGTTTCAAGAAGAGTTTCTTGCCCATAGGGTGCCGTGATTTTTGTTGGACGCAAACTTGAATTGTGCGTGAAGGTCGTTGTCTTTGAGTAGGCGTCGGTGATGGATTGAAGCTGGCCAGCGCCACCGTAGGTGATGGTGTACTTTGTCGATCCGGTTAGAGGATTTAATGTCTGAATGTGAAACCCGTCGGAGTTGAAGATGTAGACTTCACTGCCGTCGGGAGATACGGCCCGGTAGGTATTATTGCCGGATAGATATTCGGCCTTTAGTGATGAGACCTCTCCTGTCCCAAGCTCGACGCGTTTTCGAACTTTGTCGTATCTATGAGCGATGCTGACGTGCCAGCCGCCCATTTAGATTCTTTCTGCAACTTCTTGCCCCAGGAAAACGGGGAGGCCCCCAAAGTCGGAACTTTTGCGTGGTACCGGTTCGTCCCGAGGATGAATTGGTGTTCCGGTAGTCGACTGAGAGGTCGTTACCTCTACAGAGCCGTAGACGGGATTGCTAGTGTTATCGAGTCCATCCCATTCCGTTGTGTGGGTCATGTTTGTTGTGAAACTTGAGACGGTGTCGCTAAGTGTTCGGCCTGCAACTTCGACTTCGAAGGTAGCGGACGAGAGACTAGAGGGAATCGTTCCGTCAGTGACTTGCTTTGTAATATGATGTGGTGCTCGGAACCCGTTCACTTTGCCGGAATCATATCGAAGATAAAATGGTGCACCTACGACTGGGATGAGTTCGGAAACAGACCTTCTGCCCACATCAATTATCGAGCCTGACTGGCATTGTTTTGCATCAATTGGTTTGTCGGTTCTTGGCGGTGTATCTGGGAGCGGACAGTATGGATCGAATGGTCCCCAGCTGTAATATCCTTCGGGTTGCCAGGCGTCATGGTGGCAGAGAAATTCCCAGCGCCCTGGCCACGTTTCAGTAGACATTCGAACTTCAGGTATGCCGCCAATGCTTTCGCAGCTTTCCGTCCATCCGCCGGTTTGCAACCAGCAGGCCTCTGCTTTTGGAATCGAAGCGAGAAGAGTGGCGAACAATATGGAAAGGAAGAAATGGGGTTTCATATCGATGCTCCGGTTTTCTTTGTGCCTCAAATGCGATCTACACAGAGTCTTGGATCGGAGATCGAGGGAGCTTCTTGACTTAATTTTTGAAATTTACCGACCTTGGACAGAGGTCGGCGGTGAAGTTTGACAGGCTCTCAACAATTACGGTGTGCGAACGATGAAGCTGAGATTGCGGCCGGCAGATTTGCCGTCGCGGCGATAAGAAGCCCAATTGTTGTCGGACTTTGTGTCATTTTTGAAAATGTGAATCTGGTTCTGCAAAACACCTTCGACCATCAGTTGGGCGAGCGCGATTCTTTCGAGATCGACGAAGTGTTTTCCTGAGTCGCCGATTGGCCCGGCCAGGCCTTCGGGCTTCACGATCTTTTGAAGAAGACTTGCTTCAAGAAGCCCAGCGTTTTTTGCTGTGAGGGTCAGCCGCTGGGCGATGTCGTGGTCGACTTCAAAACTTTGCTGTCGAATGTGCGGACCGATAAATACTTGGAGCTTTGCCGGATCCAGGCCGCGTTTTTTAAGATCGCGCACGGTTGCACGAAGGATTTCATTTTCAACACCGCGCCAGCCAGCGTGCACGGCGACTGACAAGGTCCCGTCCTCGGAGAGCATCAGCACTGGAAGGCAGTCGGCCGTTTTCACGATCAGCCCGATCCCATGGTCGGTGCTAAAGTGCGCGTCGCCTTCGCGTAGCAGTGATTCGTCTCGTGTCGCGTGTTCAGGGCGTGATTCCAAAACCGTATTGGAATGTATTTGTTTGAGGTGGATCCAAGAAATCTCTTGGTTCGTAAGTTGGTGGATCTCAAAGATCAGCCGATCAAACGTCAAATCGCGCTTTCCGAAACCGAGAATATGATTTCCGGTGCGCGCATACGTCATCTTGGGTGTTTCCACCCAGGTAAGAGCCTCACTCGTCATCGGCTTCCTCACTGTCGGGCGCAGAGTCCTCTTTGATAAGGTTCTCTCGAACCTTGGGCCAAGGGTAGGAATCATCCGGACGAGTTTCAAACTCTTGCACGGCGGGTGCGTCGTCAAACTTTGGAAAAGAAAATCCATCGATCAAGGGCAGGAGGTCGGCGGGCCACCTGGAAGCGAGTTTTAAAAATTTTCCGGTTGCTGGGTGATAAAACCCAAGCTCAAAGGCGTGAAGCGCGAATCGCGGCATTTCGCCGATCTGTTTACGAAGAGCTACGGATTTTAGCGACTTGGCCCGTGAGTCCGCGCCATACATCGTGTCGCCAACAATGGGTGTGCCGGCTTCTTTCATGTGAACGCGAATCTGATGGGTGCGGCCCGTTTCAAGCTTTAGTTCAACCAGCCGAATGCCCGAACTGTGTTCGGCCAAGATCCGGTAGTGCGTGATGGCGATCTTTGCGTTCACGGTTTCTTCCGGCACCGAAGCGGATCGACGTCGGTCTTCGGGGTGTCGTTTTAAATAAGAAATAATAGTTCCAGCTTCGTCTTTTGGTCGACCGAAGATCAGAGCGCGATAAATGCGATGAGTGATCTTTCTCTGAAACTGAAGCGCAAGCTCGCGCTGGGCGCGTTCGTTTTTAGCGATCACGATGAGTCCGCTGGTGTCCTTGTCGAGGCGATGCACAAGCCCTGGGCGGAGTTCGTCAAAACCTTGTGAGAGGTCTTTGGTGTGATGAAGAAGTGCGTTCACCAATGTGTCTTGCGCGTGCCCATAGGCCGGGTGAACGACAAGCCCAGCCGGTTTGTCGACGACGATGAGATCGCGATCTTCGTAGGCGATTGTGAGAGGAAACTCGTAAGGCACAAGTGTCTGCTTTGGAACCACCGGGATACAGATGAGAAATGTTTCTCCAAGCTTGACGACGTGAGAGGGGCGAACGGGCTTTCCGTCCAAGAGAACGAGTTCGCGCGAAAGCAGGCGAGAGGCTTGTGAGCGCGTGCCTACGACCTGAAGCGAGGCCAGAGCCTTGTCGATACGCTGGCCGACAAGATCGGCGGATATCTTGAGAATGTGTTCTTGAATCGTTTCGCCGGGCTTTAGATCGTCACGGCCCATATTTCGAGGGCAGGCCTGCCTTGGCGAGACTCATGTAAGAGGTGACGACTTTCGTTTCGTCGAGACCCAATTGTTTGGCCATCTGAACAAGGAAGCCACGAAGGAAAACAGTCGCCGGTAGATTCTTAAAGTCATTCGACTCAAGCGCGATCAGATAGGTTTTTCCGATGCGAGAAGAGACGCTTAGTTTTTCAAGCGACACTTGTTTGTAGAGTCGGATCTTTTGCAAGAAGAGACCGTCGAAGGTGGTTGCGGTCGCGATCTCTTGTTCCATGGCGAGGTCGATTTTGTAGGTGCCAAGAGGGCAGCGCCCGGTGTCGGCAGGAAGCGGTGTCGCGGTTTCTCGCTTGCGAACCGTGAACTCCGAATTCGTGACCAAGATGGATTCGCGCACACCTGTTGCAGACGCGTGAAGCGGGTCCATTGCTGGCGCTGGTGGTGCTGCGACCTGAACGGCAGGTTTGGGTGCAGGCTGCGAGTAAGGGTTGGCCACCGCACTTGGAGGTGGGATCGGTGACGGCACGTGAAGTGTTTGCGCCGGAGCGCTGTAGTCGGGTGCTTCGTCAAATGAACCAGGAATCGAAGGATCTGGAACGACGAAGTCAGGAAGTGAGTCGTGTTGCATCTCGGGCGCATACCGCGAGTCGTGCGACGGGGCAGCGGCGGCAACGGGACTCATGTTGCGAAGACCGGCCTTCAAAAGTGTTTCGTCGTAGTTGCGGCGAAGTGCATGGTTGCCGAGTACACCGTACGCTTCGTCGACGAGTTTCATCAGATCGCGAGCTTCCTCGCGCGTGAACATCGAGTACAAAGCCGGATTGTCCTGAGCGTAAGTGGCCTTGGCGCGCTGATAGGCCTTGTGAATCTCGTGTTGAGGAGCATCGTGCGGCACCTCAAGCACCTCGTAATAATTCATTCCATCCTTAGAACCGATCATACCCTAAATGACAGCGCGAAGCGCTTGGGGATTCAACAGGTTCTTTGTGATCTGCAAGAACTGACCGACGATGCTGGAGTAAGGGTACTCGATCACCAAGGGGCGACGCTTGCGCAGTGACTGCCACACGGCGTTATCGTGGTCGATGTAGCCGAGGTAGTTGGCGTCGATTCCAAAGTACTTGCGACAAACGCTCTTCATCGAATGACCGAGTTCGATGTCTTGGCGTGTGCGCACCTGGTTTAAGAGCAACTGCAATTGGAAGTCGCCGATGCGCTCTTGAAAGCGTTGTCCCGCCTCCGGGTTGTGCTGAGACACGTAGCGAACGAGATCAGCAGGGCTTCGAATGCCAAGCTGGTTACGCGAATCCATGGCGCTTTCGATGAGGCTTTGAATGCCAAGCTCCGATTCCGCCAGACGAAGTTTGCGGTAGAAGCTTGATTTCATAAACCGGTACGCGTTTTCGATGGAGGTGGGCTCTGGAGTAACGGCGACAACCTTTTGGTCGGCCGACAAGAAGAAGTCGAGAGTGTTTTCGCTTGTGCCAGCGCCAAGATCGAGAATCACGTAGGGGGTTTGAATTTGGCGAATACCGTGAATCAGACGGGCTTTGCTGTCGCGATCCATGTCGGCGATGTTGAGCGCGTCGTTGAAGCCGCTGATAAACTGAAGCCCCGGAATTTCGGTGGGTGCCGAAACTTGATTGAGCGACTGTGCGCGGCCTGAGATGAAATCCGAAAGTGTTTGTGGGGGGATTTTTACGCCAAGCACGGTGTGCAGGTTTGCGCTTCCGAGATCGAGATCGATCAACGTCACCGACTTACCCATTTTGGTCAGGCAAATAGCCAGCGAAGAGCTGATGAAGCTCTTGCCGATTCCCCCTTTGCCGCCTCCGATGGCCCACACATTGGTGGGAACCGTCGCGGGTCCCTTGGGATTTAGTTTGAACGGGCTTGGTGTATTGTCATTCATCCCCTCTTCTCTTCGGCACCACTGCCTCGGAGGTAAAGAGGTTGGACACTTTGCCAGGGATACTTTCGGACTAAGGCCTCGCGTGTTTCCGTCGCGAATCCGGGCCCAAGTTCCGAAGCAGCCATTCGTCCAAGGGTCGCGGCATGCGGATGGTCCAGACTTGCGTCCAGTTTCTTCGACTTAAGTCCGGCTGTTTTCAGGCGCGCCTCCACGAGCTCGTCGACAAGCAAATTGCCATCACCGACAAGGGCCACCGAGCTTTGCCCGGATTTTTTCGCTCGCACCACAAGCTCTTCTGCGAAGGCATCAGGCGAAAGGGCGCGAGGCTCTTCGTCAAAGAACGAACAAAAAACCATGCCCATCTGGGCATTCAGCACGGCCGCAACCAGCGTGTTTTTGTCGCCGCCCGCCCCAGCGCTCAGCCCACCGGTCAACCCACCAATCAGGCCACTTGCTTTGACTCCCTCAAGCAAAATCGCCGTCGACGAAAAACCGAGGACGGGGAGTCCAAGATTCCAGGCCGCCGTTTTCGCTGAATTAAGGCCCACGCGAATACCCGTGAAGCTGCCAGGCCCGACGCCTACGGCGAGCGCTCCGAGTTCGCTGAGGCCTCCGGCGATGGCGATGGCATCCGCGAGAGCAGGTGTGGCGACTTCGGCGTGGCTTCGGCCGCGAACCCATTCGTTCAATGCCAACACCTTGAGATCGCTAGCCCGCACGACCGCCACAGAGCCGGCGGACGTGCTGGTTTCAATCGCAAGGATATTCAAGTGGCGATTCATATCGCGACTATCTAAAGAAGATGCGAGAGACGTCGTTGAAGAGCGCAAACACCATGAGGCCGACCAGCAGTGCGGCTCCGACTTTCTGCGCGAGTTCCATTTTCTGGAGCGAAAGCGGGGCACCGCGAATCGCTTCGATGGAATAGAACACCAAGTGTCCGCCATCGAGAACTGGAACCGGAAGCAAGTTCAACACGAAGAGGTTGATCGAGATCACGGCCATCGCCAAGAAAAACTCGGTCATGCCCATGCCCCAGGACTTCTTCGCCATCTGACCGATGGAAAGGAAACCGCCGATATTTTTTGACGAAACTTCGCCTTGAATCAGCCGAACAAAGCCCATCACAACCGCACCCGACATTTCGGCCGACCGAACGGCGCCGCGTTCGAAAGCCTGCAAGACGCCGCCAGCGACTTTTTCAACCGTTTGCGGAGTGTCTTCGACGATCATCGGGCGAATGCCGACTTCGAAGCGCGATTCCTCTTGGCCCATGTTGTTCATGCGCTTTTTCACGTTCGGTGTCACTTCGATCGTCACCGGCTGACGGTCGCGAACGACGTCGAACTTCAAAGGCTTGTCGCCGTTGAATGTGCGGATCGCCGCGATGACGTTTTCAAAGTCCTTCATGTTTTCGCCGTTGATCGATTGAATCTGATCGCCAGGTTTTAAGCCCGCTTTATCGGCTG
>CAKQVW010000131.1 GCA_934277865.1 uncultured Pseudobdellovibrionaceae bacterium
GATGGAGTCATGGTAAGGGCGAGGGCCTTACGCCGTCTCGGTGGCCGCACACGCTTTCCGAAACGGGCTACTTCCAGTCGCTTTTCTTGGACGAACGTGTGCAGGGTCAGGGATGGGGATCGAAGCTTTCTCAAAAAGCTGTCGAGGTGTTGGCTTCGATTGGCGCTAAGGGAGTCGTTTGTCATTCATGGAAAGAAAGCCCCGGGGGCTCTTCGACCAAGTATCTCTTGAAGATGGGTTTCCATCCGATCAAAGAACATCCGCTTTATTGGCAGCACGTGGACTACAACTGCACGCGATGTTTGAAACCACCATGCCAATGCACTGCTATTGAAATGTATTACGAAATACCGAGGGGAAAATGAGCACATCATTTTGGTTAGATCGTACGCCGCGTTCGGAAAAACAGGTTTTTGACGTCGTTATCGTAGGAGCTGGCATCACGGGGCTTTCGACAGCCTACTGGCTGGAAAAAGAAGACCCGACTTTGAAGGTCGCGGTCGTTGAAAAGTCACGAGTGTCTTACGGAGCCAGTGGCCGCAACGCAGGCTTCGTTACATGTGGATCGGTTGAGCACTTCAATCGCATGATCAACAAACACGGCATGGACCAGGCCGTCGAAATCTGGAGATTCTCGGAAACCAATCTTCGTCTCTTGCAAGAGGAGATCGTACGGGGCGAAGGCAAGTCGATTCAGTTTGAAAACGACGGCGCCTTCTCTCTTGCCGCGCAGGAAAACGAATTCGACGAACTTAAGAAAGTTTCCGAAATCATGTCGGGCCTTAAAATTCCAAATGAGATCGTCGGTGCGGAGGGTGTGGAAAAACGCCTTGGAGCCAAGGGTTTCGTTGGCGGGATCAAGTATCTTGGCGATTCGAGCACAAACCCCGTGGCACTTCTTGAGCGCATGCGTTCGATGATCAAAGCGCCGATCTTTGAAGGTGTCGAGGCTTACGCGATTTCCAATCGTGACGATGGCACGAAGGTTTTAAAAACCGACAAAGGCGACTTCGAATGTTCGATGATCGCGCTAGCGCTAAACGGCTATGCCGCAAACCTTCACCCGTACTTCCGCGACAAGATTTACCCAACTCGTGGACAGTGCCTGATGACAGAGCCAGTTGCGCGTTTCATGGAAGGGCCGTGCTATGCGAACTTTTATCTCGATTATTTCCGTCAGATTCCTACCGGCGAGCTTTTGATCGGCGGTTTCCGCCAAATAGAAAAAGAAACTGAGGTTGGATACTCGGACCACGTGACCGAGGTCATTCAGAACTCGCTTCATAGTTTCGTGGTCAACCACTTGCCGAAGCTTGCAAGTGCCAAGGTGACTCACCGGTGGAGCGGCGTCATGGGCTTTGCAAAAGATGGCGAGCCATTGGTGGGGTCGATCCCAGACGACCCGGCGGTCTTCTTTGCTGGTGGATACACAGGCCACGGGATCGGTCTTGCGTTCAATACGGCAAAGACTCTTGTTGACCTGATCTTCGGTCGCGAGATCCCGTCATGGATCTCGGCCCGTCGATTTTCATAGGTGCGCCCTACTTCGCAGTCGCTTCTTTCACGAGAAGCTCGCTGATTTCTTTGATGCGGTTGTCGAGCATCGTCGAGATGCCGTCTGACTTCATCACGCGCTCGACTTCCATTTGCGTGAGGCGCAATTGCTCGAGAGAGTCGTTCTTTCCGGCTTCGGGATTATAACCGAGTTCGCCGAGATAGATCTGCCGAGCCTCATCAGCCAGTTTTTTTCCTTTCACTGCCAAACGTGCCGACCGAAAACGAACTGCTTCATCAGTTGGAAGCGTGTTCAGCATTTGTACGCGGGCCGATAGCGCCTCGCCAGTGATCGAACCACTTTGGCTCCAGTTGGTTTCAAGCAAAAGTGGCGCAACCATGATGCTAAAAGCAATCGTATCCACCCGTGAAAGCAGGGCGTCTACGGAATCTTCTGGCACAAGCAAGTAGCTACGTTTGAACGCCGTCAGCTTTTCTTTTTGCTCGGTCGAGAGTTCCTTCTTTTCATCCAAGATCTTCTTTAGCGCGAGAATCTCTCCACGCTGTTTTGCCAGCACAAAGTTGATCCGCATCGTGGGCTCAACAAGCTGAAGCAAAATCTGCCCCTTGGCTTCGTCGTTGAGGTCTTTTGCCACCAACGCCGGAGAAACCGGCGCAGCCGGTGCTACAGGTTCGGCCGGTACGGTGGCGGCCGGCGCTTCGGCTGGTGCGGTGGCGGCAGGTGCAGGAGGCTGAGCGGTCACTACCGTCGCCGGTGCAGCTGGTGCTTCGGCTGGCGCAGTGGCACCGCTGCCGCGAAGCTCTTCTTCGAAGAGGCGACGAGCTTGGTCAAGTGCGGCGTCGCGTGTGTCATCCGAAGCCGTTTCTGCAGGTGGGGCTTCGCCTTGAAGTTGTGAGCTTGGAGAAGGCGCGACGAGATCACGAACCAGGTTTTCGGCTTCTGCTTGAAGAGGATTGGAGTTCGTGGACACACCTTTTGTCTTCGGATCGACTTCGAACTTTCCGCAAGCGGCGAGTCCGGTTGTGGTGGCTGCGGCCAGAACACAGGCCAATACGAAGAAGTGAGGTTGTGTGGGCAAGCGTTTCACGTGTCCTCCGAAAGATCGCGTTTCGTGCGATCTGCGGTAGCCTGACGTGCAACAACCATATCCCCAGCAATTGGTTCTAGATTGGAACTACGGCGTTTTCGACACAGACCGGTGCCGTAGAGTGGCACCGTAGTAAGGGCGGAGAGACGTGTAGGGGCTCTTGCGCTCTAGAGCTGCGGAGGTGGTTCGGTCTTGTCGAGATCGGGGCGTCCTGCGCTTAAGAGTTTAAATCCCAAGATCGCGGCCAATAAGACGCCGGCACCCAGTGCTAGATGGCCAGCGCTTTGGGGAACCGAGTCGGCAGGGATGACTCCGAAAACGGCCAGAAGACCAAACACCGAAAGGCCCACCACGACCAGCGCGCCGAGTATACGAAGAGAGGACGACATCACGCACCCGCTTGTTGAGGGTTTTTGTTCCAGATTCGATTGTTCAGTTCGAGGTCTTCGATGATCTCAAGCATGTCCACGAGTTCGTGTCCAAAGCGTTGCAGGCTCTCTGACATTTTCTCGAGGTTTGTTCCCACTTCCATGAAGCTCGCCGAGTGCGGAATCGCAATCACGATGGTCGAGTTGAGAAAGGCGACCTGAACGCCCTGGCCGTACTTTCCTCTTAAGGCAAGCAGGGCCTCCATGAATTTCGGAGAGAGAAGGTACCGAGCTTCCGTCGGGTCCGTGCTGGACACCTTGAAGTGATGTTCGAACTCGGGATTTTCCAGTTCGACAAGTTTCATATTGGAAACGGCCCCCATTAGGCGCTGTGTGGCCCGGCCGAATATTCCTAACGCCTTTTCGCTGACATCCGATTGAACGATGGTGTGGCCTTTAAAGTTCTTGTTGAAGTCCGCCAAAAAGAGAATGCCTTGGAAGATAGGAATATACCTTGTGGTGGTCCGTCCCTTCGAGTCACGGGACGTTTCCTTTCGGTAGGTCCGAATTTCCTGAAACTCGAACTGAGTTTTGTCCAACACCCCAGCTACATGATCTTCCGCATTTGCGACATCGTAAGATGGCGAAAAAACACCACACGACTTATAGATCTCGGCAGGAAACGTCGCCTGCGGAGTATATTGAAATTCAGGATCACAAAACGCAATCGCCCTTTTCTTGAAGGTGTGCACGAAGCTATTGAGCGCGCGAAATTGTTCGGCGCGAGCTTTTACATAGGCCCCCATGCCGTTGGTCGCCTGCCACGCGCAGACGATGGCGCCGAGGAAAAACAACAGCCCCAGCGGCTGTCCCAGAGACGGTTGAGATTTCGAAGCTACGATTTGGGCAAGAATGTACAGCCCGATCGCGCCTCCTCCGAATTTCAAAAAGCGCTGCTTGGCGCCTGGCGGTAGCTGGGCCGTCTTATGCTTTTCTCCGAAGGCACGAATTTCTGGGTCGAGCACTGTCCGACAAAACTCGGGTAGCTCGTCGACTTTTCGGCGAAGCTCATTAAGCGTGACCATCTGGCGTTAGCCCACTTGTCCAAAAAGTTTTGCGATGTCTGGTTTCGCGGCGGCTTCTGGTGCCACCTGAAACACGGACTTCCTGCGATACCCCAAGAGCCCTGCAACGATGTTGGTCGGAATGCTTTCAACGGCATTGTTGTAGCGAACAACAGCGGCATTGTAGGTGCGGCGCGCAGCGGAGAGCTGCCCTTCGATCTCATTGAGCGAGCCTTGAAGGCTTAAGAAGTTTTCGTTCGATCGTAGTTCAGGATAGTTTTCGGCGACAGCCACCACGCGTCCGAAAGCTTGTGACAACATCGAGTCGGCACTTTGAAGAGCGCCGTCCTCTTGCATGGCTTGTAGAGGGCGTTGGACTGCGGCACGTGCGGCCGTCAATTCTGTCAGTAGTTTTTCTTCGTGCGCAGCAAACTGTTTAACGGTTGCGACCAAACTTGGAATAAGGTCGGCGCGCTTTTGCAAAAACGTGTGCACGCCACCAACTGCGTTTTCGATTTCGTTTTTCTTCGAGATCAGCGAGTTGTACATGAGGACAATGGCGACCGCCACCACAGCAAAAACAATCAGTTCGATTCCCATCTTTACGCCTCCACTGGACATATCGGGAGATTTTAAGGTTTTCATAAGAATTCGTGAACCGGCTCAAGCTGAGACGTTTCTCATTTCACGGTCGGCGACCGCGCGCCGGAGACCGCTGGACTCACAGAGCCAGGAGCGCCTGGATTCAGGCACGTGGCCTTCAGGCTTTCTAGGACGCCGGCTTTGTGAGCGGCTCCAACGTGAGCAAACCCCGCACCATGTGAAGCGACATGTGTGCTGAAGAGGTCGCGTGCGATTTCGCGGTCGCGTCGTGCAAATTCAATCGCGTCTTCGTCGAGAGTTCTCTTCAAGGACGGAGCGTTGTTTGCGGCAAAGTCGCGAAGCGACAGCAGCTGGCTGTGCGTGGGCTCGGTGATCTGTTTAAACCGAGGGTCCGCGACGAGTTCTCGAAACTGCTTAACGGAATCATTCGGGCTGTCGTACAAGAGCATCGAGATTTTTCGTGCGTAGTAGTCTTTAATAAACCATTCGGGCACATCGTACTTCGCATCATCAAGTTCCGAGATCTTCGCTCGATACGTAGTCAGAATCTTTCGGGATACGGCCTTGGCCTCGGTTTGTCCAGCTGTTCTTGCGTTGTCAAAACCGTGCAGCGCCGGAGCTGGGAGTTCGGTCTTTCCCTCTTTGTTTCGCAGCCAGTACTGGGCGGCCAGCACGGGATCCGTCATGATCATCAAGTAGGACTTTCTTTCTTCTGGCGAAAGCCCGAGCTTTTGCATGCGAACGTCCTCGGAACTCAAGAATTTCATCAGGCCTTGAAAGCCGCCGACTCCGTCGATGTCTTTTTGACTGTTTTCATAGGAGATCCACGTCGGTGGATCTTGGCGAAATTGTTTGAGGCTCGAATCAAACACCCGATGCATAGACGGCAATATTTCTTTGTGGCCAGCGATGAGCTCTCGAACACGTTTGACGTCCCGTGGGTCTCCGCCGCGGATGTAGGTGTCGATGAACGAAGGAACTCCGTGCACGCCAAATATCAGCCTCATTTTTTTTCCGGGTGAGAAATGAAATGTCGAAGTCGCGTCGTCGTACGTGCATTTGCGCGACGAGGCCGCGGGCTGCGCATGAAGCCATGAAGTTGAGACCAATGTCAGTACCAGCCAGCCCCATACCATGACTGGATTATCGGCTGATTAAGCCAGTTTTTTTAGGGCGCTTTTGGGGCTGAAGCGCCGCCAGATCACGGTCAAAAGCGCCAAAATCAGCATGTACTGGTGATTCACCTCGGCATCTTTGAAATTGCACTCGGTAAGCCCACCCACATGAAGCGCGATTTGGGCGCCCAGAGCGCCCAGAGTGATGGCGCGAGCCCATTTCGCATCCGCGGGAAGTGTTCTTAACAGAGTGTGGGCCATCCACAAAAAGACGAGGCTAAACGCAGTGAAGGCGAGGAATCCAAGTAGGCCGGTGCCAGAGAGAAATTGAAGATAGTTGTTGTGCGCGTGGCCGCCAAACTCTTGCTGAATTCCGAGCTTCTCGTAATAGTCGCCGATGATCTCTTCATTCACGCCGTAGCCAACACCTAAGACAGGGTTTTCTTTGAACATCGCGATGTTGGCTTTCCACACATCAAGGCGTTCCGTGTTGCTCTGATTGGTTGTGCTGACGATGCTTACGAGGCGGTCGCGGAACTTGGGGCTGCTAAGTGCTCCACCGCCGATAAGAAGTGCGCCGCCTATGATACTTGCGATCGCGACTTTACGTCCTAGGTAAAGCGACATCACAAAGATCGCGGCAGCAACGGCAATCCAAGCGCCACGGGTGTACGAGTACACAAGGCTGACGCCGGCAAGAAGCGACGCCAGGCCAAAAATTAGGAGATAGCGGCGTTCGCGATAAAACACCGCAAGAGCGCCGAGGCACATCGTGAAGCTCAATGCCATCGAGTGCCCGAAGGTCACCGGGTGTCCCCACATTCCACGACTGCGGAATTCTGTCCCGCCTCCTGTATAAACTTGAGAGATCGGGTCCTTTGCACCACGAATCAGATCTTTTCCTGTGAAGTGCTGGGAGATTGCATAGACCGCAATCAAGATGATCGCCATTCCCAGCAGCTTAAGGCCTTTTTCGATTTGCTCGATGCTAAGCGCCTCAAGGCCCAGTCTTAGCGCGAGAAAGAGAAACACGAAACGCGAGTTGCCAATGATAAACACTTTGTCGCTGGAATCCGGTGCTGCGATCAGGGCGCTTGCGATGATGATGACCAACAGGGCAAGAAGACACTTATCACCCAATTCAAGAATCGGAGATTTGAACCAGGGGTTCTTTCGGTTGGCGATAGCAAAGCCTAAGACCACGACAAAGCTCAGCCAGCCGAACATCTCCATACCGGCCATCGTGGTTAACACCGCGAGTGCGTAGAGGAAGAGAAGGGTTTTGAGCACGCTATTTTCGGTCTGGAGCGGATTTGTGGCTTCTGGCATGCTTGAAAGTTCTCATGTGTACCACGAATTGTCATTGAAAAATCGTGGCATATATGCATAATATCAAGCTTATGTATAGCCGTCTATTTGACCCCCTGACAGTCGAAAAAACCTATTTTCTTCTTGGGCCACGTCAGACGGGAAAGTCCACGCTGTTGGGTTCAAAGGTCTCTGACGGAAGATATTTCGACTTATTGGAGCCCGTTCTTTTTGCCGAATTGTCTGCACGCCCAGAGGTTTTAATTGAGATGGTCGAGGCCGCGAAGGGCGATAAATCCAGTCCGTTTGTGATCGATGAAATTCAAAAGCTGCCATCTTTGCTGGATACGGTTCAACTGATTCTCTCGCGAGATAAACGAACGCGCTTTATTCTCACCGGTAGCAGTGCACGCAAGCTTCGACGGGCCGGTCAGAATTTGCTTGGGGGACGTGCGCGGCGAGTGAATTTTGCGCCGCTGACATTGAAAGAGCTTTCTTCGCGGCAGAAGAATCCCGTTGAAATGGCGATGAAGTACGGTGGACTTCCGGGAATTCGTGAGTCCAAAGCGCCTCAGAAAGAGCTGCTTGACTATATCACGAGATTAAACATATACATAAAAATTGACCAATAAAAGAAAGTTTTGAGGTTTCAATGCGGATGCCTAATGTTCTGTAG
>CAKQVW010000132.1 GCA_934277865.1 uncultured Pseudobdellovibrionaceae bacterium
GAACAGGACGCCAAGTTCCAAGCGTTCCGTGAAGAGATCACGAAGCTGCAAACCGAAGTCGCCGAAGTGAAGGCGGCCAATCAGGCGCTGCAAACGGCGTTGGCTTCTGGCGGTGTCGCGGGTGGCGGCAGAGGCGCTGGCGGCGACAGCAAAAATCCCTTCGAGACGGGCGAAGCACGATTCGAGCAGAAAAACTGGCGCGAAGCGATCTTTGCGTACGAAGACTACCGGAAGACTTATCCCAAAGGAAAAAGCTTCGGAGCGGCCACCTACAAGATTGGTGTCTGCTTCCAAGAGCTCGGCATGAATGACGACGCGAAACCGTTTTATGAAGAGGTCATCGCGAAGTTCCCGAAATCCAAAGAAGCAGATCGCGCTCGTGCTCGGCTGAAAACGCTGGGCAAAAAGCGTTAGTCGATGCGCCGATTTCAGAAAGTTCTCGCGATTGAGACCAGCTGTGACGACACCTCGGTGGCCGTGGTTTGTCATGACGGGCGCGTCTTTAGCTGTGTGATGGCGGGGCAAGATCTTTATCACGCCAAGTATGGCGGCATCGTTCCCGAAATTGCCTCGCGCAATCACACGCATCACCTGTTGCCCTTGATTCAAGAGGCATTGGACCAAGCCGCGCTCAAACTGGAAAACATCGACGGGTTTGCTGTCACCAATCGTCCCGGACTGATTGGTTCGCTATTGACCGGGCTGGTGACTGTGAAAACTTTGAGTGTCACCACCGGTAAACCGTTTGTGGGGATCAACCATTTGGAAGGGCACTTGCTGGCGCCGTTTCTCACGGACGCCGAATACGCCGCTCCCAAAGGTTTTGATTTTCCCTATGTGGCACTGGCGGTAAGTGGCGGACACACGACGCTTTATCGGGTGGACGGCTTTGGTCGCTACCGGGTTTTGGGTCGTACGCTTGACGACGCTGCGGGTGAGGCCTTTGACAAGTTCGCCAAAAAAATTGGACTGGGTTTTCCTGGCGGTGCTCGTGTTGATCGGCTCTCGGCAGTTGGAACTCCCTCTCGTTTCGATTTTCCGCGGGCCATGTTAAAGGACGAACGAGATGACATGAGTTTCTCTGGTCTCAAAACGGCGGCGGCTAGACTTTTTGATGAATTGCTAGACGCCGATCGCGAGACGATTGGGCAAGAGGCGCAGGAGTTTCTGGCCAGCAAACAGCCCAAGGCCGGCTTGCTGGCCGACCTCTGTGCCAGTTTCCAAGAGGCCATCGTCGATGTTCTGGTAGCGCGCCTGACTCGTGCGGCCGTCCGAGAGAAAATGGACCGCGTGGTTTTGACGGGGGGAGTTGCCGCCAACTCCCGGCTTCGAGCCCGCGTGATGAAGTGGGCGGCGGACCATGGAAAAACGGCGGCGATTCCGCCTCTTCGCTACTGCACCGACAACGCGGCGATGGTGGGCCTGGCCGGTGTGATTCGTTTGAACTTGGGTGAAATATCACCCATTTCGCTGGGGCCCGAGCCAAAGGCTCCGCTGGATCAAGAAAAAAGTCCGCTGGGATGAGGCGCTTACGATGACGTCGAGACGCGAGAGGCTCCTACAAAAAATCCAGCAGACCGGAACGGGACCCAAGCGGTCGCTTGGGCAGAACTTTTTGATTTCCGACCATGTGATCGATCGCATTTTGGAGAACGCATTTGATTTTGGTGATTCCGTGTTTTGGTCGAAGGCGGCCGCACCTTCTGGCCTGATTGAAATCGGGCCCGGCTTGGGAGCTTTGACCGAGGGATTGGTGGAAGGCACGAAACGACGTGGACTCGGCTTTCAGGTGATCGAACTCGATCGACAGTTTGCAGAAAACTGGCGGCAAGCCGGAGTCCAAGTTCATGAGGTCGATGCACTTCAGGCCGATTGGCAGGCCTTGCAGCTGGCGCCAGGCACACGCTTGATTTCCAACCTTCCCTATCAGATTTCATCCAGTCTTGTGATTGACCGTTCGGTTTGGCCTCACGGAATCGGTTCGATGATTCTGATGTTTCAAAAAGAAGTCGCCAAGCGAATCGCGGCCAAGGAAAGGTCGGAGGATTACGGGCTGCTGTCCGTGATTGCGCAACTGGGTTGGGAAATCGAGACGGTCTGCGAGGCGGGTCCGCAAGACTTTTATCCGCCGCCTCGTGTGGCAAGTCGGGTGCTTCGTTTTCGACGTCGCAGCGATGCGCCTGAAGAAAAAGAATTCGCCGCGTTTTTGAAGTTTGCAAAGCGGGCCTACGCACATCGCCGCAAACTTCTGGCTTCGAACCTTTCAATGGGTTCGGAGAGTCGCCTGCGACTTGAATCCATTCTCGAGAGTATGGGATTCTCAAAAACGGTGCGGGTCGAAGAACTGTCGCCTTGGCAGCTCTTGGAACTCGCGCAAAAGAACGGGAGTCTGTAGGTGAGCAAGGCCGAGAAGAGCGGCGGGAAGTCATCAGGAAAATCCGGTGCGGGGCAGACCGTGAAGCTCGTGGCCGACAACCGTAAGGCGCGGTTTGACTACACTGTGGTCGACACGCTGGAGGCGGGGCTTGAGCTTCTTGGCAGTGAAGTGAAATCGATTCGGGAAAACGGTATTCAGCTGAAGGATTCCTACATCGTCATCAAAAACGGCCAGGCCTATTTGCAGGCGGCGCACATCGCGCCCTATCGGGCGTCCAGCTACCTCAATCACGAGCCCGAGCGCCTTCGCCGCTTGCTCTTAAACAAGCTCCAGATCGAGCGGCTCGAGCGTTCGATCGCGGAAAAAGGCTTCACCTGTGTTCCTCTGAAACTCTATTTCAAGGGGCGCTGGGCAAAGCTTGAGCTTGGCATCGTCAAAGGTAAAAATGTGGGAGACAAGCGCGAGTCGATTAAATCACGCGATGTCGAACGAGAGCTTCGGCAAGCCCGTTCAAAACGTTAGTTGAATGAATGAGTCGAATGAAAGGGAGGCACGGGATGGCCTTGTTCCACGGTTGGAATTTGAACTCAAGACAGGCCTTGGCGTCGTCGCTGTCTTTCGCTGCTATCGGTCTCCTGGTGTTTCTGCAGGCTGCGTGTGGAGTTAAAACTGTTCGCGGCGAAGAGCCGGCCTCGGGCGCTGTGATTTCTCCCGTTGGTGCCTCCGGGGTCGATGGCACGCCTCAAGATGTGAGCCTAAAGTCCGATCGGTCGGAGTTGGAAAAACTTCGTTCCGAAATTCCAGATGACGTCAAAAAACAAAATGACGAGATCGCGATGGTGCTCTCCTATGTGTATCGCGAGTCGGAAGAAGAGCCCAGTCGCCTTCGTGATCGTTTCCAGGCGGCCCTCCGCAAACGCCGAGAGGTGATGGATAAACACCTTCGCAGCTCGCGCGATTCTTTTTCTAAGGAAGAGCGGCGGTTGCGCGATGAGTTTTTGAGAACGTCGAAGGAAGAACGAGACGACTACCTCTCTCGCAAGCGTTCACAGGAAGACCGGAAAAAGTTTTTTGATGGCCAAGAGGACAAACGGCGGGCTTTCTTTGCGGATCAAAGTGAAAAGCGAAAAGACTTCGAATCTCAAGTTCAAGACGAGCGTAAAAAACTGGAGGACTTCATTCGCGAAAAGCAGAATCAATTCAATCAAGAGTGGCGGGAGTACCAGGCGCGCTACACCGAGCGCCGTCGCCTGAATGAAACGAAGAAAAAGATGGAAAACAAAGCTCGGCAACTGGAGAAGCGCGGTGCGCAGGTGCTGCCGGTCACGCAACCGGCGCAAGCTTCGCAGGCGCCGGATGGTTCGCTCGAGGAATTCAACAAGATCCCGCCGGGGCCGGGCATTCAGCTGGCCCCCTCGAAAAAGGGTCCTTGATCTCAGTCGCTATTCGCCGCGGGAAGATTTGTCGCGAGCGAGGGCCTTTGCGGACTTCGGGCCGCGGCGGCTAAAGTTCTTGCGACTGCCATTGCGATTTTTCGCTCCGGGGCGTTCGCCCGGGCGACGAAGCAACGACTCATCTTGGTGGAAGATCTTTTCTACCTCTTCGGGAGTGAGGAGAGCCCATTCACCGCGCGCCAGTCCGCCCATCTTGAGGCGTCCGATGGCGATTCGCTGAAGCTTCATCACATCAAATCCGATTTTTTCGAACATGCGACGGATCTGGCGGTTTTTGCCTTCACCGATGACGACTTTGAACCAATCGTATTTGTCCGAAGCAGTGCCTTTGAGGCGCTCGATCTCACGCGCCGCCACGCGGCCACCGATGATCGTGACACCTGTTCGCAGTTTGTGAACCTGTTCTTCCGTCGGCTGGCCGTCGACTTTCACCAGGTAGGTCTTTAGAACTTCGTGTTTGGGATGAGTCACGCGCTGAGCGAAGTCACCGTCGTTTGTCAGCAGCAACAAGCCTTCGCTGTCGTAGTCGAGACGACCGACAGGGAAAACGCGCGATTCGAAACGTTTAAAATATTCACCGATACAAGGACGGCCTTCTGGGTCGTCCATCGTGGTCATCACACCTTTTGGTTTATTGAAGAGCACGTAAACCTTGCGGACTTCAGGTCGAACCGGTTTGCCGTTCACGAGAACCTTGTCGGTTTTCAGATTCACCTTCACGCCGAGTTCGTAAACTCGCTTGCCGTTGATCTGAACGGCGCCTTCGGCGATCAGCTCGTCGGCACCACGGCGCGAAGTCACTCCGCTTTCCGCAAGGTACTTGTTCAAACGCATTTCGTCGGTCGCGGTCGGTTTTACAGGATTTCTTCGAGCACTGGTTGTGCGTTTTTGGGGGCGATTGTTTCGCATTTTTCGGCCTCTTGCAGTTCTACTAAGTCAGGGCCTTCTGGTTCGATGAATTCCTGCCCGGGAGGCAGATTGAGCCCAATGTGATTGTTCTTAACAAGGCCCGAACTATGGCCTACCTGAGGCGCTAATTCAACAGGCAATGTATCCGGTAAGGCATTTGGCAACTCGCCCATGCCGCTGACAGAACGCATTTCACGGGTTTCCGACTCGCGCTTTTCCATTTCACGATTTTCCAGTAGCACCGCGCGTTCCAGGTTTTCCAGCAAGAGCCTGAGGAAGCGGTCGTCGACAAAAACCTGCTCGAAAGCCAATCGGCCGCGTTCCATGGCCGCTTCGGCAAAGCGCAACCGCTCGGGATGTTGGCGGGCCATCAAGTCGGAGGCCTGTTCAAGAAGGTTTGTCAGCTCAATGTACATGGGGTCGGTCGTACGGTTGATGAAGAACTGTTCGATCCGCTTGAGTGGATAAAACAGAGTTGGCAGGCGATGTAGCTCGCTGCCTTCGAAGCTTCCGGTCTTTTGGAAGGTGTAGCCTCGAACCTGAACCCCGCGGAACCCTTGAGTGCCATTGGCCGTTGTAAATCGAAAGCGGGCGACAGTGTGAGGGGCGATTTCGATTTGGCTATTGCGGGACGAGTCGATGCTCAGATCGGCCGTGTAGAAGACGGCCATGTCGTCGTTGAGCGGTTCCAGTCGACCTTCGCGAATACAAAGGTTGCGGTCGAAAATGTGAACGGCCAAGTTTCGATCGACCCCCAAGTTGCAAACCAGAAGCTTTTCTTCGCGGTCGCGCAGGATGCGAATCTGGTCCGTGGGACCCTGATGCGCTTGAATCCACTCTTCCACCACTTTCTCCAGAGTTCGAAAGCTTTCGGCTCGAACCACCTGAATATCGTAGGGGCTGGCAAACGGCGGCAGCGGAATCGCCTCGCCAGTGGCGTTGGAATAGTGCTGAAGACAGGCGGCCACCTCGTTGAAGAGCTCAAGTTTGTGTTCCGCCCAATGCGAGTGGGCGAGTGAACGACGGAAAAAACGCTCGATGGTGGCGGTCGAAAGTGGTTCGCCAGGCTCGCAGAGGTTTTTCAAGAAGTGATAGAACGCCAAGCGTGCAGCCTCGGTCTTGGCGACAGTCTGCACCGGCTGCGCGGAGGGGGCAGCTTGGCCAGATGGAACGGTTTGGCCGACGTTGGGTTGAAGCAGGCCGAGTAAATGAGTCGCAAGGCTGGTAACAGACGCCATATTTTAACCTTAGGAAGGTTTGAAATTTCAGTCCAGCGAATTTAAGCTTCATTAGGAACCGAGGAGGAACCATGGAGACATCGAGAGATTCAGGGAAAGAATCTGGCCGAGAATTGGGAACGGCTTTGCATCGCGAGTTAGATCCGACGGTGTTTGGTGGAGCTCCTCATCCACCTGCGGGCCACCAGGGCGCGGGCGCGATGGCGGGAGGCTCGGTCCTCAATTATGGCCTGCAGCCACCTCCGGCCTCGCCGCAAACTCGACCAGGAGCGCCGGTGCCGTTTCCAGCGATCGACTTCAAGGTTCTCGAAGCGCAGGTGCAGCAAGTTAAAGCGATTCTCGGGCAGTACGAGCGCCGCCTGGATCAGCTCACGGCTCGCCAAAACGAGCTGGCCCGCGATAGCCAAAGCCGTCTCGATCGTCTCGACAACCAAATGATCCGTCTTGAAGATGGAATTTCACGATTGACCAACGACACCAGTCAGCGTGTTGCGGCGCTTGCGGCGAGGATCAACGAGCGCAAAGTGAGTGACACCAAGGTGCAAGAGCTGATGGATCGCCACAATCTGATGGTACGAAACTTTGAGAATCGTTTGTCAGCGATGCAAAAACTTGCCGCCGATCAAGAACAGGCTTTGCTGAGTGCGTTTGCGGCGCTCGAAGACGCACGAGCCGAGCTCGCGCGCCTCAAGCGACTTTAAGCGTTTAGTAGCCCTCGTAGTAGCGATCGCATCGAGGCGTGTCCGTGTTGATCAGCTTTCCGTTACGGCACTGGAAGAGGCTCGAAGCTTCAATACAGTTGCCGCCAACGGTACCTGGGCTGGCGTGTGGTAGCCGAATCGTATAAGAATCGGCTAGCTCATTCTGCACCCTATAGGGCGCATATCTCGCGCTGATGATAGATTCGTGGAAATACTCGTTGTAGTTGCGTGTGCCTGGCGCATAACCGTAGCCACCAGCTAGACATGGGTTACGTGCCGCTTTGATTTTCACATTTACGGTGACACTGCGAATGGTCTCGGTACCGCTTCGCGCTTCAACGTGATACTGGCCTGCTGCTGAGAGCGGCACCATCAGATGCCGATACATGTAGCCCGTTTGCCCACTTAGGGGAGCGCCGTTTTTGAACCATTGATAAGAGACCACATCGATCCCTTTCATCGCATAGGCGGCCAAGGTGAGAATTTCACCTTCCTCAATTGTGCGGTCCTCGGGTTGATATTGCCACATGAGCGTATTCGCCGAGCCCGAGCCGCCGGTGGATCCGCCAGGATTCACTCCCGAGTTGCCACCGCCGACAAGACCTCCTCCTGTGCCGCCACCCGAGTCGACAGGAATGGTTCCGCTGCCGCCACCTGTGCCACCACCTGTACCGCCGCCGGTTCCTCCGCCGCCACCTTCAACGGGAACGACGCCACCGACAGTTCCTCCGGAGCCTCCGCCCATGCCTGGGGCATAACTTCCGCCACCGCCTACAGCTCCGCCACCACCGACACCAACCGTCGATGAGTAAACACCATTTTTATTTGAAGATTGGCTACTGCTGTCCATCGCGGGCGAACAGTTCTGGTACATCAACAAGCTCGTCGATGTCGCAAACAACACCGTCATAAGCGGCGTAT
>CAKQVW010000133.1 GCA_934277865.1 uncultured Pseudobdellovibrionaceae bacterium
ACCGACACCGTCGAGAACGCGAAGAAGGTGGGTTATGTCGAGACGTTGTTCGGGCGCCGTCGTTACATCACGGAGTTTGAATCCAAAAATGGCGCCATCCGCAAATTTGGTGAGCGCGCGGCCATCAATGCGCCGATTCAAGGTACGGCAAGTGACCTCGTGAAAAAGGCGATGATCGACGTGGAACGTGTGACCGGCGAAGGCACGGGCCTCGAAATGCTGCTTCAAGTTCACGATGAATTGGTTTTTGAAGCAGATGAGGGCCTTGAGCCCGCAAAACTTCAGCAGGTTCGTGATCTCATGCAAGGGGCAGCAAAATTCAAAGTGCCGCTTGTCGCCAATATCGGGCAAGGTCCGTCTTGGCAGGACGCCCACTAAGCGGCCATTAGGCAGTTCGGTTACTTCGTGGACCAGCCGGTGACGATGCCACCCTCGAAGAACACAGTTCGAGTTTCTGTCATATAACCTTCGCTTGATGTGACCTGCTCGCGATAAGTCCACTGCTCGTTTCCGTACATCGGGTTGCCGGCGACAAGCACCTCATCCGGTACGCCCCAAGAGTCACGCACGGCTTGTTTTGTCATTCCAGCCGCGATGTCGTTTTCGTCAATCAACTGCTGAACAAGCGGAGGGTGTTGAAAGTTCTCGCTCGCAAGGCCACGCGACTCCAAATATTGTTCGCGGCTACCTGTTGAGTCCATCGACAGAAATCGGATGCGTTCGGCGTCCGAGCGAAGCAACGGTTTTGCGTGGTAATACTGTTCACGTTCAGATTTGCCTTCGAGATTCGACTCGTACCGTTTGAGAAGTTTTCGAGTTTGAATGGCGTCTTCGGTCCCTAAGGCACCGAGTTCATGTTTGGCAATTTCACGCTGATAGGCGGCTCGGTCATCAGCGGCAGAAACTCCGCTTCCACTGGCTCCGTACGCATAGCCAGAAGAATGAGACCGTTGAACTCCGGCGCAGCCCATCGTGAGTAAGGCGAGCGCGAGCACTGCGAGCCATGGCATGATCGTCATCTTGACTTTGGTCTGTTCCATCAGACCTCCCATCTTGAGCTTGATATGCTCGTTACCTCTGCTCTATCGGAAGAATTTGACTCAAATTGAATAGGGTCTTGCGATTCTGGAAGTCGACATGGTGCGATTCGGCGTGGCACTATTGTTCCAATGGCATCCGAGCGAAACGACGGATTGATCGATCTTGAAAATCTGGTGCGCGATATCGACGCACCAGAGGGCAAAGTCGCGTCAGAAGCTGCAGACCCCAAACCCGACACCGCAGCTGAGTCCAGTCGGCTAGCCGGAACGGGAGAAACTGTACCAGAAGCAGTACCGGAAACGGTACCAGCAGAGACCGGTCTCACCGGCAGCGAACAGGAAGTTTTAACGGCGTCTCCGATCAAGGAACCGAAAAAGCTAGACGAAAGTGCCGAATTACAACCTCAACCGGAAACTCTCCCTGAAGTCGCCCCAGCGGTCGCTCTGGATAACGCAAATTTGAGCGACGAGGATTTTGATTCACTGCTCATGACGGAATCGCCCGAGCTTGCGGAAGAGGTTTCCAAGATTCGAGAAGTCGCAAAAACCCCTTTGGAGGGCGGCGACTCGGTTGAGGCGATTGATGATGTTCTGACAGAAGAGGCCGAAGTGGGCGTTTGGACACGTCTCAGTCGGCACTTCAATGTTGTGCTTCTTAAGGCCGTGGCCTTTGGTGTCAGTTTGAAGACGTTCCTGCTGCGGCTGGTCCGTGATTCCAAGGGTGTTTTGCTTGAGGTTTTGGCGCACGTAAAAGTGAGTCTGCGCACGGTTTTCTTAAATAGAAAAGCGCAGCTCGGCACGGCGTGGAAGTGGTTTTCGTCACGCACTATCGGCCAGCGGCTTTCAATCGTGATGGCGATCGCGATTGCGGGATTGGCGGGAGCTGTTGTGTACCGTTTGGCTAACGGCACGCTTTTGCCGGAGACAAAACGCGAATGGGTGGCCAATTTTGCCGAACTGGCCGATGGCGCATTTCAATACGAAGCGAGCGAGCCCATGGAGGACTTCAACGATCCGATTCTGCATCCTGAATTTGTGGTTACGATTGACCGAGTTGTTGTCAACCTCAAGCGCACACCGGATGCAGATGGAAACTCCAATCCCATGGCTGCGTTCGAGTTTTACATTCAGGCCGACAGTCAGATTGGTGCGATCGAAGTGAAAGACCGCAATGTCGAGATCCGCGATCAAATCGCCAGAGCCGTCGAACAAATGACGTACCCGGAACTCGCAACCGACGATGGTAAGGCACGATTGAAGCTTGTGCTCAGAAAACAGCTCAACGAAATCATGACCAAGGGGCGAGTCCGACGCGTCTATTTCAAAACCATCGTTCTCAACCCCGAGTAGATTTCAGGCGCTAAACAACAGCCGCCCCTTTGATTTCTTCAAGATCAATCGAATAGGCCTTCAAGCGATCATGCAGAGTGCTTTTGGGCATTCCAAGATCCAGGGCCGTTTTGCGTTGGTTGCCCTGGTTGGCAACCAAGCGTCGAATGATCATTTCCCGTTCGATTTCTCGCATCACACTACCGCCCACATTGAGCGCTCCAGACGGAAGGCTTTTGTCCGCCCCAGTTCGCTCGAGGGCTGCTTGCAAGGCTTCCGTTGTGCCTTGCAAGCTAGTGGCGCGTACGGGCAGCTGATGGATGTCGACAATCGCGTCGAGATCTTCGGGTTGTATGTAGTGACCTGGGAAATAGGCGGCGGCTCGAGCAATCACGTTTCGAAGTTCGCGAATATTTCCAGGCCAAGTGTGCGTTTTTAGTTTTTCGATAGTGTTGAAACTCAGTCGCACTCGCATCTCTTTACAGAAAAAGTAAACGAGATCGACAAAGTCCTCCATGCGATCTCGCAGGGCAGGCGGTTGGATTTTGCAGACGTTAAGGCGCCAGTAGAGATCTTCGCGAAATTTTCCTTGCGTCACGAGAAGAGCGAGATCTTTGTGTGTGGAGGCCAAGATGCGAACGTCTGTTTCAATGGTGCGATCGCTTCCCACTGGACGAATCTCTTTGTTCTCCAGAGCTCGAAGCAACTTGGCCTGCAGGGCCAAGGGCAAATCGCCAACTTCGTCGAGCACCAGTGTGCCACCGCGTGCGGATTCGAATGCTCCCTTGCGATCATGCGAGGCGCCGGTGAACGAACCCTTCAGATGCCCAAAGAGTTCACTCTCGATCAGACTCTCCGAAAGTGCGCCGCAGTTGATGGACACAAATGGACCGTCTTTTCTGCGTGAGAGGCGATGAATCGCACGTGCGAGAATCTCTTTTCCTGCTCCAGACGGGCCAAGCATGAGAACGGGAAAGTCGGTGTGGGCAAATGAGGGAAGGCGTGCAAGCTGACGGTTCCAAGCTTCGTTTTTGGAAGTGAGCGACGATTCTTCTTCGAGTCCCAGGCGGAACTGCAGGATGACTTCACCAATTCGGATGCGGTCAAGATCTTGAAGCGGGGCTTCGGAGACACGCGTTTCGTTTACCCAGACACCTTGTGAAGACTGAAGGTCGCGGATCATCCACTGCGTTCCGCGAAGCTCGAGACGAGCATGGCGCGGGTTCACTGTTGGGTCCTGCAACCGGAGACCAGACTCGGGGTCCGAACCAACCGTCATCATGGTGGAAACTGGTGACACTTGGCGAATGCCGGCTCGGGTCAGAAAGATCAAAAAAGCCGGTTTCTGAGCATTGGAGGCCTTGGTGTTATGTTGAGAATCAGGCAGCACGGGAAGTTGGTTGGAAGAGTTCGACATGTTTGTTCCTTTCGTGAAGCGATGTCCGCTCGTGATTTCCGGAACACCCACTTTGCAAGCGGTGAATCCGTCCGATTCGGATCGAATCGGCCGTCATCTGGCGTTAAAATTGAGATGGGGCGATTTTCTAGTCGTGCTTCCAGAAGTCGAAATCCGAGGTCTGAGATTCCGGACGTCGCCAACCTGTGCTAGGTCTAAGTGATGGCAGGACGATTCCAGTTTCTCACCTCGGCGACTCAGATTTCTGAGAGTCCCAATGATATGTTTCCCGAAATCGCGGTGCTTGGGCGCTCGAACGCGGGGAAAAGCTCGCTGATCAATGCTTGGGCGGGATCACAATTGGCAAAGACCAGTGGTTCACCGGGAAAGACACGGTTGATCAACTTCTATCAAGGGGCGAAGTATCGCCTGGTCGACTTTCCCGGCTATGGCTATTCCGCGCGCTCTGGCGATGAGCAAGCGAGCTGGGCTGGGATGATCGAATCCTTTCTGGCTTCGCGTGGAAACCTTGTGGGCGCACTGATCGTCATGGACTGCCGCCGCGAATGGACGGAGGATGAGGCGCTTCTTGTTCGCTTTCTGCAAAAGATCAGGCGACCAGTTGCGGCGGTCTTGACCAAGTCCGACAAGCTGAATCGTTCAGAAGAAGCCAAAATTCGACAGAAGTTTCTAAAGCTTCCGGGCGTCAGCGCGATCTACTTCGTCAGCAGTCTCAAGCGAACCGGAATTAAAGAACTGGAAGAGGGTATCTATAAAGCGTGGATTTCCACAGCTTCGGAGAACGAGGCGTGATCACGCTTGCACTTGTGCTGGCGGTCGGATTTGCGCTGGTATTTGCGACCTTCTTTGTCTGGAATCGGTTGCTTGGTGCCGCTGAACAATCGGAAACTGGGCGTAGAGCTTGGAGCCATGCTATGGCCAGTGCGATCTTGGCCACGCTCCTGTTTTTGATGATGTTTGCGCTCGGCGTTTGGTTCTCCATCGCTAGGCTGAAAGGTGCGGGATGGTTTCCGTTGGCGTAATTCCCTCTCGTTTTGCTTCCACTCGTTTTCCCGGCAAGCCCTTGGTGAAAATCGCGGGACGACCGCTTCTTGAACACGTGATACTTGGCGCACGGAAGTCGAACCGGCTTTCAGAAATTTTGGTCGCAACTGACCACAAGGAAATCGCGGAGCTTGCAAAGACAGTTGGTGCACGAGTGGTGATGACGGATCCGAATTTGCCGACAGGTACGGACCGTGTTTGGGCCGCCTTAAAAGAGGCGGGTCTCACGCATGTCGACGTGGCAGTGAATATCCAAGGCGACGAACCGTTGATCCAAGCAGAGCCGCTGGATGCGCTGGTGCAGGCTTTTGAAGGCCGGCCGCAGGTGGATATGGCCACTTTGGGACGTGCGATGGACCTCTCAACTCCGGAGGGACTCGAAGCCTTGGAGGCGACGACAACTGCAAAGATTGTGTTAGATGAGTCGGATCAGGCGCTTTACTTTAGCCGTTTTGCGATCCCGTTTTCGCGAGTGAAGCCGCAGGCAGCCAGCGCTGTTTCGAATGCCTTATCGAAAACCACGAACAGTCAAGGAATCCGCGTTCCAAAGTCGGTCTTGAAGCACGTCGGCATTGAGGGGCTTGAGCAATTGCGCGCTCTCAGCCTTGGAGCAAAAATCCATGTAGTTCGTACCCACCATGAGAGCTGGGGTGTTGACACCCCCGAGGACGTGGAAAAGATTGAGAAGATGCTGAATCGAAGGAGCTAGCTGTGTCTCGTGCCAAGCCGTCCAAACCGTCGCGTTCGAATTCGACTCGAAAGTCTCTTCTCAAAAAGACCACGGTGAAATCAGCTAAAAAGTTGGAGCAGAAGTTCATCTTCGTCACGGGCGGCGTTGTTTCGTCGATCGGAAAAGGGCTGACGGCGGCGTCGCTTGGAACTTTGCTTGAGGCACGCGGGCTAAAAGTGACGTTGATGAAGTTCGATCCGTATCTCAACGTCGATCCAGGGACGATGTCGCCGCTTCAGCACGGTGAGGTTTTTGTCACCGACGACGGTGCCGAAACAGATCTGGACTTGGGCCATTACGAACGTTTCACGTCCATCACGGTTCAGCGCGCCAATTCGGTCTCCACCGGACAGATTTACGAAGCGGTGATCGCTCGTGAGCGCCGGGGGGACTATCTCGGCGGCACAGTTCAGGTCATTCCTCATATCACTGACGAAATTAAGTCGCGTATGTTTGAAGCCGCACAGGGTGCGGAAGTCGCCATCGTCGAAATTGGTGGGACCGTTGGTGACATCGAGAGTCTTCCTTTCCTTGAGGCGATTCGTCAGATGCGAACCGATCTTGGACACGAAAACTCCCTGTTTATTCATGTCACGTACGTTCCGTACATTGCGGCAGCAGGTGAGCTGAAATCAAAGCCCACTCAGCACTCGGTTAAAGAGCTTCGTGAGATTGGGATTCAGCCGGACTTTTTAATTTGTCGAAGCGAACGGGTGATTCCAAAGGACGTAAAGGCCAAGATCGGCCTGTTTTGTTCGGTTCGTCCGGAGAATGTCATCGGTGCCTCCGATTGTTCGACAATCTACGAAGTGCCTTTGATGCTTCACGAGCAAGGTTTCGACGCCAGCGTTGTCGAGCGACTTGGATTTGATCAAGGTGTGGAGATCGAAAAGCCTGAGATCAGCGCTTGGGAAGAAATCGTCCACACGCTGAAGCACCCAAGCAAGTCGGTAAAGATTGGCGTCGTCGGCAAGTATGTCGATCTCAAAGAGAGCTACAAGTCTTTGAACGAAGCGATCGTGCACGGGGGCATTGCCAATAAAACGCGGGTTGAACTGGTGTGGGTGGATTCCGAGACACTGACAGAGTCGAATGTTGAAAAGGCACTGAAGGATGTCGATGCGGTTCTGGTGCCCGGTGGCTTTGGCGAGCGTGGTGCAGAAGGCAAGATCGTGGCCATTCAGCACGCTCGAGTGAACCAGATTCCGTTTTTCGGGATCTGCTTCGGAATGCAGCTGGCGGCAATCGAATTCGCGAGAAATGTGTGCGGCATTTCGGATGCAACGTCGCGTGAGTTCACAGGCGAAAAACGTTCTGGGTCGCGCAATTTCGTGATCGACATAATGGAAGAGCAGCGGACAATTAAGGACAAGGGCGGCACCATGCGCCTCGGCTCGTATCCGTGCTCACTTGAGGAAGGAACGGTTGTTCGCCGGGCCTATGGTAAAAATCTGATCTTTGAGCGCCACCGCCATCGATACGAGTTTAACAACAAGTATCGTCCGCTGTTCAAAAAGAACGGCATGACATTGGCGGGTGTTTGCGAAGACCGCGACCTGGTTGAGATCATTGAGCTTGGAACACACCCTTGGTTTGTTGGCGTTCAGTTTCACCCAGAGTTCAAGTCTCGCCCAACATCTCCGCACCCGCTGTTCAGCAGTTTTGTTGAAGCAGCCTTGATTCATCACAAAAAGCGACAAGCGCTGGGGGCCAAGCGAGGCGCTGCGAAAAAAGCCGAGACCTCTTCGAAAACTCGTCGTTCGGCGGCGCTCGGAGCTCGCAATGCGCGAGCTTGAGGATGCAACCAGAGTCTTGGAGATCGAGGCGCGAGCGTTGGATCGCATGCGCGAGCGACTGCAAAATGAACCGCAGTCGAAAGCTTTTGTAGAGGCCGTAAATTTAATTGCGGCCTGCAAAGGAAAAGTGATCGTTGCCGGAATGGGCAAATCTGGTCTGATTGGACGAAAGATCGCAGCCACATTGTCATCGACAGG
>CAKQVW010000134.1 GCA_934277865.1 uncultured Pseudobdellovibrionaceae bacterium
ATATCAACGTTCGAGAAGTATTCTTTGTCGAGAGCAAACAGTGGCCCACGCGAGCGCACGTAGCTCATCGCCGCCGAGCAGCTCTCTTTCATCACATCGCCAAGTTGACCTGTAACGGTGAACTTGCCCTTGCCCGGAACAACCGTGACTTCGATCGGGAGAAGATCTCCTCCAACCTCGGTGTAGGCCATGCCGTTGGTGAGACCGATTTCGTTATCCTCTTCGATCTTGCCATGCTTGTACTTGTGCGGCCCGAGAAGCTCGATAAGTTTCTTCGGCGTGACGATGAAGCCCTTGGCGTACTTTCCGCCCTTGCCCTTCAAAGTCTTCTTCTCTTTTGTCGCGCCACCCGCTTTGGTTTCGGCGATGGCTTTTTCTTTGATCAGAACCGTCGCCACTTTCCGGCAAACGTTTGCTATCTGGCGTTCCAGGTTTCGCACACCAGCTTCGCGTGTGTAGAACTGAATCAACTGACGAATCGTCTGATCGGGAATCGACACTTTGTAATCCGTAAGACCGTGCATCTTCAGCTGCTTCGGCACGAGGTACTTTCTTGAGATAAAGAACTTCTCGCTCTCGATATAACCTTCGATGTTGATGACTTCCATACGGTCCAACAGTGGACGTGGAATCGTGTACAGCGAGTTGGCCGTCGTCACGAACATACACTTAGAAAGATCGTAGTCGACTTCCAGATAGTGATCGTTGAACGTCGCGTTCTGTTCGGGATCAAGCACCTCGAGCAACGCCGACGACGGGTCGCCACGGAAGTCGCTCGACATCTTGTCGATTTCGTCGAGCAACAGAACCGGATTGCCGGTGTCGGTCTTTCTCAGAGCCTGCAGAACTTTACCTGGCATCGCACCGACGTAGGTTTTTCTGTGACCACGAATCTCAGCTTCGTCACGAACCCCACCTAGCGAGATACGAGCAAAACTGCGGTTCAAGGATTTCGCAATCGAACGCGCCAGCGAAGTCTTACCAACTCCTGGAGGTCCAACCAGACACAAAATCGGCCCACGCATGTCTGGCGCGATGGCCTGAACTGCAAGGTGCTCGAGAATGCGCTCTTTTACCTTCTCAAGTCCCCAGTGATCTTCGTCCAAAATACGCTCGGCTTCCCCGATGTCGTGTTTGTCCGTCGAATAGTTCTGCCAAGGAAGACCCAACATCCAATCGATGTAGTTGCGAACAACCGTCGCCTCGGCCGACATCGGGGACATCATCTTCAGTTTCTTGATTTCCTTTAGCGTCTTTTCGCGAGCTTCAGCAGACATCTTCTTCTTAGTCTGCTCCTCGAGTTCCTGAATCTCGGCTTGGTAGTCGTCTTTTTCGCCAAGCTCCTTCTGGATCGCCTGCATCTGCTCGTTGAGGTAGTACTCCTTCTGCGAGCGCTCCATCTGCTTCTTCACGCGCGTGCGGATCTTTTTCTCGACTTCGAGAATTTCGATTTCGCCCGACATCATTTCCAAAAGCTGCTCGAGACGTTTTCCCGGGTCGTTCAACTCGAGAATCTTTTGTTTGTCTTCAAGCTTCAAGTTCATCTGGGCGGCGATGATATCGGCAAGCTCCGAAGACGCTTCGATATTTGTCACCTTCATCAGAATCTCTGGTGGGATGCGCTTATTGAGCTTCACGTACTGCTCAAATGTCGCCTTCACCGACCGCATCAGCGCCTGGATTTCGACCTCGCGCTCGCTGACCTCTGGGAGATCGCGTACTTCCACCATGAAGAAGCCTTCATTTGGAACGTAGCGCTCGATTTTCACACGGCGTTTACCTTCAACTAGCACCTTCACCGTGCCGTCCGGCAAGCGCAGCAGCTGGATGATCGAACCCACCGTGCCGACATCATAAATGTCTGTCGCTTCCGGGTTGTTCGTCTTCGCATCTCGCTGAGCCGCAAGCACGATGTCGAGCTGCTTGGACATCGCCTCTTCGAGGGCGTTGATGGATTTTTCGCGACCTACGAAAAGCGGCATCATCATATGCGGGAAAATAATCAGATCCCGCAGTGGAAGCATCGGTAATGTGTGTGTTGCTGCTTCCCCGCCACTTGTTTTGTCGGCTGGTCGATCATTCTTGCGTCCCGACATAGGCCCCTCCTCCGTGGTGTCTATCGGAACCCCCAAATTGGAGGTTCTTCCTTAATGATGGCAGACCCGCGCCAGAGAGCAATCGGTCAATTAAAGTTCGCCAAAATGCGTTCGACCTTCGGCCCAGATCGAATAGGGCCACGGACCAACCGGACGTCGAAATAAAAAGTTTCTGTGAAGGGAAAGCGCGCTTTCCCATAAGTTCAATCTATGGTTCCAGACGAAAGTTTTGGGGGAGCGGCCGGACCAAGGTCATGCGCCCCACCGGACAGAACCGACGCGGTCAAAATCGGCCGGCCTTAGACCTGCCTCCCAAAACAAAAACGGCTACCAGTTACCTGGTAGCCGTTTTGACTCTGTGCAAATCAAAAAACAAGGAGGTACCTTTTAGGCGCCTTGTTTCTTTTGGGCTTCGGATTCTTCGAGAGCTCGCATCTCGTCGTCCGTTCGGTACACAAGCGTCGGCTGTTTTTTGTCGACGATCGTTGCTTCATCGATAATGCATTCTTTGACGTTGGTCTTCGATGGAATTTCGAACATCACGTCAAGCATGGCCGTCTCGATCACGCCGCGAAGACCGCGGGCACCTGTCTTACGCACCAGGGCCTGCTTCGCAATCGCACGCAGAGCTTCGTCCGTGAACTTCAGGTCCACTTTTTCGTACGCCATAAGTTTCGCGTACTGTTTGGTGAGCGCGTTTTTCGGCTTCACAAGAATGTCGATCAAAGCCTCTTCGCTCAGCGGATCAAGAACCGCCGTCACAGGCATACGACCGATGAATTCTGGAATCAGACCGAACTTCACCAAATCGTCTGGTTCGACGAACTGGAGAATGTTCTCACCCGCATCGCGTTCGCTCGACGACCGGATGTCCGCGCCGATTCCAAGTGACTTCGAAGAACGACGGTTTTCGATGACCTTATCAAGACCGACAAACGCCCCACCCACGATGAAGAGGATGTTGCTGGTGTCGACCTGGATAAACTCTTGCTGCGGATGTTTACGGCCGCCCTTAGGTGGCAGGTTGGCAACTGTGCCTTCGAGGATTTTCAACAGCGCCTGCTGAACTCCCTCACCAGAAACGTCACGTGTGATCGAAGGGTTTTCACTCTTACGCGAAATCTTATCGATCTCGTCGACGTAGATGACACCTTTTTGCGCCTTTTCAACATCGTAGTCAGCCGCTTGCAAGAGGTTGAGGACAACGTTTTCAACGTCTTCCCCGACGTAACCAGCTTCGGTCAATGTCGTTGCATCTGCCATTGCAAACGGGACGTTGAGAATTTTGGCGATCGTCTGCGCAAGCAGCGTTTTACCAGAACCGGTTGGACCGATCAGAAGAATGTTCGACTTTTGAATTTCGACTTCGTCCTTCCGGCCCGTGTTCAACGCATTGATCCGCTTGTAGTGGTTGTGAACTGCCACCGCGAGCGATTTTTTTGCACGCTCTTGGCCGATGACATAGTCATCAAGATAATTTTTGATATCGAGAGGTTTCGGAACTTTCAGAGTCGGCTTCACCGTCTCTTCGCGGTCTTTTTCCTCGGCAATGATGTCGTTACAAAGCTCAATACACTCGTCGCAGATGTAGACGCCAGGTCCTGCGATAAGCTTTTTCACTTCGTTCTGAGTTTTGTTACAGAACGAGCAGCGAAGTATTCCTGAGCCTGATTCTTTTTTATTCATCGTCACTTCCTAGTCGATCCCTAGTCGTTTCCCTGGTCAGTTGATCAAGCCTTCGAGCCTTTGCGCACTTTCACAACGTGGTCGACAATCCCCCACTCCAAAGCTTGGTCCGCGCTCAGATAAAAGTCCCGATCCATCGCTTTGTCGAGAGTGTCGTAATCTTTACCGGTGTGTGCCGCATAGATTTCTGTCAGACGTTTCTTCGTGTTCAACATTTCGTTGGCGGCGATCTCAATGTCGCTGGCCTGCCCCGACAATCCACCCATGATATGCGGTTGATGCAGCATGACTCGAGCGTGCGGCAAGATATAGCGTTTGCCCTTCGCACCTGCGTTGAGAAGCAACGACCCCATGCTGGCCGCAAGACCGATGCAGGTCGTCGCCACATCGCACTTCACAAACTGCATAATGTCGTAAATCCCAAGCCCGGACGAAACCGAGCCCCCCGGAGAGTTGATGTAAAGCTGAATATCCTTATCTGGATTATCGGCTTCCAAGAACAGCATCTGCGCTATGACGGCGTTTGCAACATCATCGTTGATTGCCGTGCCAAGAATGATGATCCGGTCTTTGAGAAGACGAGAATAGATGTCGTAACTTCTTTCACCGCGAGCCGTCTGCTCTACAACGATCGGTATAAGCGCCACTGCTTGAACCCCTTACATTTCGTACCCACAAAGCTATTTCAATGCTTTACGGCAGTTACCTATCGGTCGGCCGCTCCGTAAATTGAAGCGGACCTTGATGTGATCCATGAAACAATCTCATGGTCCAACCCCTTTATCGTCTCAGATCGAGCATCCAACTTCATGTTGCACAAGGTCGAGGTGGACGAAAGCCCCTGTTTCCACGTCGCGTAAAAATCCTCTCTCGGCGAAAGTCTTGAGTGCACCAAAAGCACACACTCTACTAAGCTCGTCCACTCATAACCGTGCTTGGAGAATAGGGTCGAAAAATTATGAAACTCGAACTTTTGAAATCGTCGTTTGAACAAATCTCGTCGGATCTCGTTGTTGTCTTCGCCACCAAGGCGGCGGCAAAAGAGACTGGAAAAGAATCCGGAAAAAAAGCCGACAAAAAAGACAAAGAACAAAAGCCCAAAGTCATCGTCGTAGGTCTTGGAAAAGCAGGAACCACTGCAGTCGCTGAAAAAATCGCGTCGGCATTGCAAGATGGCAGCCTTTCGGCCGCTGCATCTGAGTTTGTCTTGTTCCGTGAGGCGAAAGTTGCCAATGCCCGCCACCTGGCAGTTGTGGGTTTGGGCGAGTCAAAAGACATCACAGCAGAAGTCATTCGCCAAGCCGTGGCCACAGCCTTCAACAGCGCAAAGGCCGCAAAAGTGAAATCGGTCGCATTTGCGATGGATTCACTCGATAACAACTCACTCTCGCCTGAAGTCGTCATGCAAGCCGCCGCAGAAGGCGCTTCGTTGGCGAACTACTCTTTCAACGAGTTCAAATCTGGCAAAAAAGATGACGGCATCACGGCTGTTCACTTTGTTTCGACAGCAAAAAACAAAAGCCAGGAAAAAGGCCTCGAAACAGCGACCGTGCTTGCGGAATGTGTGAACTTCTCTCGCTGGCTGGGCGATCGCCCTGGCAACCGCATGACGCCGACGATTCTCGCCGAAGAAACCACGAAGGCCGCGAAAGGCACCAAACTGAAAGTCACAGTTTGGGACAGAACCAAAATCAAAGCCGAAAAAATGAACTCGTTCCTTTCGGTTTCACTTGGCTCGTCACAAGAGCCGAAGTTCATCATCATGGAATACAAGGGTGCGGCCGCTTCGAAGAAGCCCGTTTGCTTCGTCGGAAAAGGTCTGACGTTTGATTCCGGCGGAATCTCGATCAAGCCGTCTGGCGGCATGGAAGAGATGAAGTACGACATGTGCGGTGGCGCAAACGTCATCGGCACGATGCTCGCAATTGCCAAACTCGGCCTCAAAGTGAACGCCATCGGCCTTGTTCCAGCGACGGAGAATATGCCAGGCCCTAACGCCAACAAGCCTGGTGATATCGTTGTCGCTCGAAACGGAAAATCGATCGAAGTGAACAACACCGATGCAGAGGGCCGTCTGATCTTGAACGACGCTCTGGTCTACGCGTGCGAACAAAAGCCAGCGGCAATCTTCGATGCTGCGACTCTCACCGGCGCAATGGTTGTCGCTCTTGGGAACATCCACACTGGATTTTTCACTCGCAACGACAAACTTGCAGCGAAAGTCGATGCCGCAGCACAGGCAACGGGCGAACTCGTTTGGCGCATGCCTCTGGTCGATTTCCACGCTCGCGACATGAAAGGCACCTACGCCGACCTTTCGAACATCAGTGCTGGCAAAGGCGCCGGTTCGGCAACAGCAGCGGCGTTCCTCGAAAACTTCGTTGAAAAAGACATCCCATGGGCGCACTTCGACATCGCGGGCACGGGCTGGCACAACGGCGATCGTTTCCCGTACAACCCACGCAAAGGGGCCTCGGGCGCCATGATCCGTACCTTTGTCGAGCTTGCACAAACTTTCTGATCAGGACCTTCGTCCTAAGTCGGAATAGGGGGGCTTCGGTCCCCCTTTTTTATTTCTCCCATTAGAAAAGAAACGGCCTCACCGTTTTAAGTCGAGACGCTTTTCGCCGATAAGAAACATATGTCGAAAAACAGCTCACATGACACAACACTCTGGATGGGAATCGGCACGTTCCTCTTGTTCGCTGGATTCGGGTTCTGGATCTCGATTTCTGCATGGGACGGCATGATCTATGTTTCGGACCTGAAACTAAAAGGCCTGTCGGGCCGTGTACCGGCCGCGATTCGCAAAGATCTGGATTTTTCTCGTTTGAACGGCGCCGAACTCATGAGTGCGTCACAGAAACGTCTGTTCACGGCCGCCCGTGTGATCACCACTCAGAAGAATGTCGGGATCGAATTTGGTCAGTTCATCATTCGATCAAACGATGGTCAGCGCCAGCTCGCCTGCGACTTTTACGATCGTGTGCGGGTGAAACTTGAAGCCGACGGCATGGCGGTTTCAGGCGAACGCCCCGAGATCGAAATCATTGCGCCATGCGCGACTTCGAGCGACCTCGCTCTGACCGAACCCGTGTGGATTCCGACTGAGGAAATCATGTCAGGAAACGCGGCCGACGGCGAAGCGACATTTGCGAGTGTCGAACGTTCGTCCTTCCGCTTCCGCAACATGGGACACCACTGGCCACGCCGATGGGCTGTGACCGAGGTGACACTGTATCGTGAGTCGGAACCTGGGCAAGAGGTGCGCGTCGACCAGGGTGACATGAAGGATTTCAATCAGAAACCCATCATCGTCACGTGGCCGGAGTCGACTATTCGCCAGTAGAGGCTCAGACGAGGAGCTTCAGTCTGGCAATGCGCAATCTTTAGAATCAGCGCCCACACGGTCATAACCGACGTATTGCACACCCATCTCGCGTGCCTCACGACCGATCGCCAAAACGCCCAATCGAGCAATCCAGCCGTACACGTTTTCCAGCGGATTCCCTTCAACTGAAATCTTCAAGTCCGAAACGCAGAGGCGCTTGTAAACAGCGCCCGGGCTGTTGAGCGATTCCGTCGGACCTTTTTCCGAGTGGCTCCGCAAAAATCCGCCCGCCAATTGACAGCCAAAAAGGTACAGCGTTGGTTCTGCCGTAACCCCATCAGCCTGGACGATCGATG
>CAKQVW010000135.1 GCA_934277865.1 uncultured Pseudobdellovibrionaceae bacterium
TCAGAGAGCTGAATCCTCGGATCGCCGGACAGGTGATCGAGTCTGATACAAATCTCCTAGACTGTGGGGCGCTGGACTCTGCGCTAATGGTCCAACTGGTGCTGCGCCTCGAAGACAAGTTCTCCATCAAGTTTGAATTCGAAGATATGCGCCAAGAATCATTTCGGGATCTAGCATCGATTCGAAATCTGCTGACGGCGAAGTACAAGGTACAGGTCGCCTAGACGTAAGCTAGAAGGTGAGCGAAGTTGTATTCACCAGCGGATATCGAGACTGCCTATCTGAAAGGTGAGAGCCGGCTGTATGAGCGATTGGCTCGATTGCCAACAGCCTTGTCCACATCCATCATCTCGATTGCGGCGCTGTTCGCACTTTTATATTCGAATCACGTTTTCAACCTGATTCAGTCAACTCACCTCGGATCTGCGAGAAAGATATTTTATGTCGTTCCACACCTTGCGAAAGGACTTGGCTGGCTCGCCGTAGGGTCTCTTCCGTTGCTTCTCCTTTCTCCCGGTCTTCGAGTGCGAGTCTTGCCGTTTGCAACGGTGGGCTTTGCATTGGTGCTTGGATATTTCACGTTTCGAGATCGGTTGGGCGGCTCTGATTTGTATTGGGCAGCAGCCTACGTCCCCGCGATATTGATCTTTACATCGATCTATCAACAAATTTCGCAACGCCGAGGGGCAAACCTCGTTCTGACCTCAGTTTTCTCGGCTTGTTACTTCCTGTGGGTGTTTCTGTCCCTCAAGCACTTTATGGATCTGGGATTAAACGAGGTGCTTTCTTACCTATTTGGTTTCAAAGGAATTCTCTTTTGGTTCTGGGCAATTTCTCGGGCACATGCTGGGAAGCTTGCAATCGGGCAAGTTCTAAATCCGATGAATGCGATGAGGGCCTGGCCGTGGTCGACTGCCGATGGCCAGAAGCAGGACGAACTCCTTGCGGCGAATCGTGTCCACATGTTGGAAACGTGGTGGAATGGTCTACTGAATATTCTGCTTGGACTTTTTCTCCTGCATGCAGTTTTCACGATGATCTCTGGCAGTCTCATTTTGTACGGTAAACTGCTAACGAACTACACCTTTCACGTTTTGGCCGATGTCGGGACGCTGAACCTTCTGATTGGCGGAGCGAGGCTGTTCTGTTACCGGATTCCAGACGGCACCACGTTCTCCTTTTTTGCCAAAACACCAGGCGAGCTTTGGCGGCGTGGCTCAGTCCACAATTTTCTATTCAATAGAGAATTTGTTTTCTGGCCGGTACTTCGGATCGTCCGAAATTACTGGATAGCGTTGTTTGCAGCCTTCTCATTGTACTATTTCAATTCGATTGGATTCTCTCTGTTTGAGTCGCTGCTGTTGGCTGACGGAACATCTGAGGGACTTTCCATGCAAAAGGATCTTGAAGTCGGGCGATTGCTTGCGTTTGCCTGCCACTTCGGATTGCTTTGCGTACCGGCGTGGGTTTGGCGCACCGAAATTAAGGGCATATCGGAGAGTGCGCAAAGTTGGCTGAGCGTCGTGGTGATTCACGTGCTCAACCTGGCAGTGCTCTACATTGTCTACGGTCTCATCTTTCCGATGCTGCAAATTTGGTAGCGCCGAATCCATTGTCTTTCCAGATTTCAAACGTCGGCATTTTTGCACAGAAGTTTTCGAAGCGTATTTGTAGGGGCTCGCCCGAGACCTGCTTTCTTGAAACCAAGTGAATATCTAAATCAGAAAATTTTTGTTTGGCGCCTTTCAGCGTTTCACAGCGTTTTCGTGCATACCCTATGACAGTGATGGGATCACAACGGATGCGAATATACTGAAATCGAACTTGGCTTTCGATAGTTGCATTTCCATATCTGGCAAACTCAGAAATCAAACATTCGGTGCGAGCGTCGAACATACTAAGGGCAAAGATGCGGCCCTGTCCGGTGAGTGCGGAATCTCCGCGAAACATGAGAGGTGCAAGCTGCGCCAGTGCAAACACGAGGACCGGCGCAAACGTCAAAGCCAGCTTCCCGGGGCGAATTTCAAATGATGAAACGCGCAAGAGAAACGGAAGGTAGAAGATCGAGAGCAGACATGCCATGACAGATGGATAGAAAAAGCCGACTTGTCCGATCGAGTAAATATGAAACGCTGCGAACTTCGCCAAAGTGATCCAGAAGACATATTTGTTTTTGGCCAGTAGGCCAAATGCCAAGATCAATTCGAGTATTACAACATACGCACACAAAACAATGAGGGGCCAGCCTTGTATCAGCGGTTCGCTCAACATCGCTGCACCACTCAGCCATTCGACATTAAATTTCAATGTCCCGGCTGCCAGATAGAAACCGACGATAATCAGCGGCAGGACCTGCCTCTTCGCTGGGTAAAACAGGAACAAGGCATGTGTGAGGTGAATCATGTAGTGATAGTTGCCCATCAGGCGGTAGTCCTGCAGGAACAAGATGAGCTTGAGCGCGAGAGTCGCCGCCGATAAACACCACGCTAGGCCGATACGGCCTTTAAGAAAGAAAAAGCCTGAGCTGAGAGCGACGATTCCGTAGAGGACAAGGAAAGCCGTCGTGAATCCGGAACTCCAGACTGTGTTGAGGTGGCAATTGGGCAAAAAAGGCCAGCAGATAGGAAAGCTGGATGCGAAGATTTGGTAGAGCGAATTGTCGACATAGAAATAGATCGTGAGAATGTGGCAGATGGAAATCGCAAATCCGAATTTTTGAAGCACTTGATCTTCAAATTCAGATAGCGAAGCGACTTTTTGAAGTCGTAGCAGAAGGTCCTTCATCGCCTCCCCTTCGTGGCCAGCCAAACGGTTTGAAATTCGTTCGACGGAAGGATCACGGATTCATCAAAGAAGATGATATTTCCTGACGGATCCAATCCCGACGGAACATTTGCCGCTTTTTGAGTAGGGGGCGCTTCAAAGGGAATTTCGGCGTCCAAAACCGCTCCCGTTTCGATATCAAAAACAGCCCGCTCTCCGTTTTCAAAAAGTACCCCCGCAAGGTTTATTGCGGGCGGTTTGTCCGAAACAAAATTGGGAACGATCGAGGTGGGTCGAGATGTGTTTTTTATGTCGATTCGCCGGAGGGTTTCGCCAGTGATCGGATTTAAGACCCAGACCGTGGTGACTGAGTGGTTGAAGGCTGTAGCAAGCAGAGTGTTGGCCTTCGATGTTAGAGGCACAGTAGCTAAGAGCGTGGGAATGAACTTCGACCAGCGGAGACGGCCATTTTTTGGATCAAGTGCGTAGATGCGTTTGTTGGCAAAGCTTGCAAACAGGTGGCTCTTAAACCCGAGCGGCTGGAGGCGCAAGGATTGCCGGTTGGTTCGTAGATCTGGCTGAAAGTACCATTCAACTTGCCCAGCGAGGTTCATCTGGACCAGCGAGGTTTCGGATTGGTGCACCAGCTTTTCACCGACACGAATTAGCGAGTTGGGGGCCCACGTGTCGGTGTAGTCGATCAGTTGAAGTCGGACCTTTTTGAATTTTAGCTTTGCGACATCAAGTTGCGAAGTGGGCTCGACGTCGAGATTTTCTTTCGACGATAAATCTTTTGTATCCGCTATCGCACTGGACTGGATCGGTGGCCAATCGAAAATTTTAGAAGACGAGTCCTGCCAGTATCGTACGGAATCGCGATCCAATTTATTCAGTGAGAGAGTCAACAACCCGACGATTAGGAGAGAGTAGGAAAGGAACAGCGAGTTGCGCAGTCCCCTGTGTGTCCTTGGTGTTGGTTGGCTCATGTTTGGATTCTCTCATCTCGAATCCAAATCCAGTACCGAGTAAGATGTCTTTTCAAGACATTGGTCCGGTACCTCAAGAGGTGTCAGTTGACGACGTATTCCGTCAACGTACCCTGTGGGTGGCGTCAGACACAATCATCGGAGGATTTGCAATATGGGCATCTGCAGCGCTGCACGTATCTCTCTCGGAACTATCGGACTCGCAACGGTCGTACTTTTTTCGCTTGGTGCTAACGCGCAGACTGCGAAGGTTGTGAAGGTCTCTGGGAAAAAAGCAATTGTTCAGTTTCCTGACGATGCTCGCCCACGCGTTGGTCAAACCATCGATCTCAGCGGTGGCGGCGGTGGAGACATGGGCGGTGGCGGAGGAGGCGGTTCGCGCGCGACGATCATCGGTGGCTCTGCAGCTCTCACAAATTTAACGACCGCAGTGGGTTCAAATTCGGCAAGCGTGACAAAGTTGGATGTTTCTGCGCGATACGGATGGAACATGGGAGTCATGGAGTATGGAGCGGTTGCGGGGTTTTCGTATGAATCTGAGCCCGCAACAAGCAAAAGAATCCTGTCAGCTGGCGGCTTTTTCGACTACAATCTTGTACCCAACACAGTCGGCACCATGCTGGTGTACGGACTAGGGGCGGAGGGTACTTTCGGAAGTACTTCTGATACTACTGGGAGTAACACGACGAGTGGTACGAGCCTTACATTACAGGCTGGAGGACAGATGAAGTGGTTCCCGCTTGGAAACGATGTCGCGATTCGGGGAGACCTTGTCTACAGCTACAACTCCATCTCCAAAGCCGGGACGTCAAGCACTGTCTCGGGCTTTGTTGTCCAGGGTGGACTGTACGTCTATTTCTAAGCTTATATTCTTCAGCTGAATTCGATTTTTAAGAAAGCTTCGCTAGAAGAAATGAAAGCGGGCGGGCCCAAAAGGCTTGCCCGATTTTTTTTCTCACGAGTGAGCCATCGCCCAATAGATCCATGAGAAGGCGATGCACGTCTTGCTCAAGTTCCATCCAGGCTCTGCAAACGGCAACCGCCCGATTTGGTTTTTCGCGTCCCGAATAGGCTTCGCCAAAAGACAGCCAAAGTTCACTTGTCGCATCAGAGAATTCAGGGCGTGGGGACTCTCTTTTCCGTTTCACGACGGGAGCTGGCTCCGTCGCCGTTCGTAACACCTCGGACCTTACAAAGCCAGGCTGCGCGCTGGGAGAACTTGAGGTCTTTTTAGTTGAGAGTGAGCTCGCCCCTCTTGGTTTCGTGACCTTCTTCGTTTTTCGTGAGGTTACGTTCTCCAAACCAATCGCCACTTGTGCCTCCCAACTTTGCCTGATCCAAAATCAGTCTTGCTTTCCAGTCCGACTGAGCCATCCCCATGCGTTCTGCAATCTCTGCCAAAAGTAGTCGAATCTCTGCTGCCGGCGCAGAGTTGGGCGAGTGCTCAGCGATCGAAAGCCGAAGCGCTGTCGCCTCTTCGCCCTGAATGCTCTCGCGGATCGAGCCAGCCGCACAGCCCTCGAGATTGGCGCGGTACCAGTCGAATATTTCGCGAGAGAGTCGCCGTGAATTTACCACTCTTGTGGGTACCATCACGTGCTCAAAGCAAAGGCGCATGTCGCGTCTAAATTCAGCAATGAGCGCGCGGAATGTTCGCAAGTTGCGGAAATTATTGATCTTGCACTCAACTGGAGAGATCAACACGTCGCTTGCGACCAGCGCGTTGTTGATCAGGCGATTCCAGTTGGGCGAGCAGTCCATCAAGATGAGATCGAATCGCTCTTTCAGTGGCGTCACCACATTTTCCAGCAACCAATATTCGCGACGGTTACGCGTCAGCAGGCTCTGGTCCAAGGAAACCAATTCCGGCGTCTCAGGGATGAAACAAAGTCCAGGCAGCTCGGTCTCAATGAGAATCTCGTCGAGAGTGGCCTGTCCGATAAAAAGATCTGACAGCCCGCGAAGTGAGTTCAGTGTGCGAAGCGCCTCTTCCAGCGATTCATTTTCATCGGGGCCTTCGTTGCCAAGGGCTTGAGTGATGTCGCCTTGCATGTCGAGGCCAACGACACAGACCTTGAGTCCGTGCAGGGCGGTCATGCGTGCGAGATTCAGCGTGAGGCTTGTCTTTAAGACGCCACCTTTGGTGACGAAGATGGAGGCTGCGATTGGACGTTCTGGCTTTTTGAAGAAGCCAAAGCGTTCTCCGATCAACATCAGATCTTCGACGTCAGGAGACTTCTTGGCCGACTTCAGGCGAGAGAAGAAGTCCGGATCAGCCTCGAGGGAATCTTGAAGATCGGCACCAAAAATCGAAAAGGATTTTTTCAAGGTGTACATGGCTTGATCAGATCAAGCCATGTGGGTCAGTGTCCAATCAAAGTGCGCGGAACGCAGCGTCGAGGTCCGCGATCAAATCTCGCGAGTCTTCGATACCGAGACTGAGACGAATCAGACGTGGATCGATTCCTGATTCGGTCTGTTTGTCTTTCGGAATCGCGGCGTGAGTCATGTAACCAGGAACTTCGATCAATGTCTTCGTCAGTCCGAGGCTGACCGCCAGCGTGATGGAGTAACTGTTCTTCGCGATGTGATCGACGAAGCGACGGCATTTCTCCAGATTTCCTTTCACGGTGAAAGAGATCATGGTGCCTGGGGCGAACTTTCCTTCGGGTGAGCGTAAGACTCGCTTGGCGAGCTTCGCATGAGGATAGCTCTTCAGGCCCGGATACGTGACTTTTTCAACTTTGGGATGGCGCTCAAGAAAGTTTGCGACCGCCATAGCATTTTCCTGCTGTTTTTCAAAACGAATCGCAAGTGTCGGAATGCCATGAACGGTGATGCCCCATGCCGACTTTGGGTTCAAGATCGCGCCGAAGTCTTTGCGTGCGAGTTTGAGTCCACGCTCGAAGGTTTTTTTGCTCATCGCCGCGCCGCCCATTTCGGTACCGAAGCCGCCGATGTTCTTCGTCAGACTGTGGATCACGATATCGATTCCCCATTCGATCGGGCGAAGACCCCAGGGAGTGGCAAAGGTGTTGTCGACGATCGTGATAATACGATCGGACTCGCTGCGCGTTTTATTGATTTTTTTTACTTCCGACATAATGGCCGGAAGATCCGCAAGATCGAGGCTTGGGTTGGAGACACATTCGAAATACAGCACACGGACATTTGGATCGTTCAGTAGTTGCCGATGTTCGCGTGAGTTGACGTCGATAAACGTCGATTGAATTCCAAATCGCGGCAGCCAATCGGCAAGGAGACTGTAGGTGCAGCCGTAAAGGTTGCGATGTGCAATGACACGTTGACCAGACTTCATCACTGACAGCAGAGCGGATGAGATGGCACCCATGCCCGAGCCAAAGCTGACGGCCGATTCGGAGCCTTCGAGCTGTGCGAGATGCTCCTCTAAAAGGAGGGTATTGGGTTCATCGAGGCGGTCGTAAATCAAAATGGGCTCATGACTAGGATCTCGTGAGAGCTCTTCGGAACCAAACTGCAAAAAACCTTTCGCACCACGATCCAATGACCCAAGACGGAAAGTCGTATTGGATGTAATGGGCGGAATGAGGTGTTTGGAAAACTCCCAAGCGTTGGTCACCGGTGTCCCGTGAACCATTTTCGAT
>CAKQVW010000136.1 GCA_934277865.1 uncultured Pseudobdellovibrionaceae bacterium
CGATGAGACACGCGACATGAAGGCCCGTGATCTCCTTCGACGAAGCCTCGAGACACTTCGTCAATTCGGAATCCGTGACCATCTTGATCGTGTAGTCTTCGTGAGTCGCCTTGCGATTGGCGTCCACGGCATAACCCCGCTCGCGCGAAGCGTAGGCTTTGATCTTGAGCTGGCCAACCGGCGGCATCACCTCTTCTGTGGTGTGCGAGAGTGGACCGTGACCGATGTCGTGCAGCAGTGCACCCAATCGCACCGCGTTTCTCAGTCGCGAGCGAGCGCCGGCATTGGAGAATTTGAATTCGCGAAAAATAGAATCAAAGGCGCGTCCCGCGAGGTGCATAACACCGAGCGAGTGCAAGAAGCGCGAGTGCGAAGCGCCGGGAAAGCTGTACTCCGCAAAGCCGAGCTGCTTGATCTGCCGCAAGCGTTGAAATTCTCGCGTATCGAGAATTGCCTCTTCGACATCGCTTAAGGCGATCGAGCCATGTATCGGGTCTTTGATTTCCATTTAAGAGGGTGTACCCGGAACCACGCCGCAATTTCAGGCGTGATGCATTGCAGAATGCCGCTGGTGACGCGTGTTTCAGGTTGCTCAAACACGCAGCGGAAGGTTTAGGCTAAGGCCAATTATGGCCCCCTTGAAGAGAGGAAGATTTATGATGATAGCAATCGCGACCTCGACACTCTTGGCGCTCACTTTGGGCTTCTCCGACTCGGCTTCAGCCTCAGGAAATCCTCCTGGCTCGGACCCGATCTCCGCTCCAAGACGCCCAGTTCCTGGCTTCAAAGTGCCTTCTAAACTGACAGCGAGAATGCCGATCCCTCAAGACATCAAGAATTTCCTCGATCGCGATTTTCGCTCGCGTTACCCGGTGGCCTCACCGCTGAAAATCGATGTCGCCCAGGCCGATGTCCAGATGTACCAAGTTTCGAATGTTCTCAATGGTTACGGTGGGTTCGACCAACGGCACAGTTTTCGAGTTGTGGTTTACCACGCCGACCGGTCGATGGTGACGGTCGATATCGCCATTTACCAGCGTTCCCAGGTTGAAGTCGACCAAGAGCCGATCTTGCTGGAATGGTTCCGGGTTGTCGGAGTCGTGCGTTAGGCCGTCAGTCAAACGGCCTTCTGGCCGGATTTCAAATTCGGGTCGTTGAATCTGGCAGCCGATTGTGCAAAAGTGCCGGCTGCTCGAAACGAGCGGGAGGGGCATGTATGGAAACAGAAACTTCCAAGATGGCAGACAACAAATCCTCAACAAACAATGCGGGTGTTGCTTTAGCCGGAGCGCCGTCGCGCCCCGAGTACCACGTCGACACCGTGTACCTCGATCTCGTGCGCCGAATTTTTGCGGAAGGCACAGCGAAGTCCGATCGCACCGGCACTGGCACTATCAGCGTGTTTGGCCATCAAATGCGGTTTGATTTGAGCAAAGGCTTTCCGCTGCTGACGACAAAGAAGTGCCACACTCGCTCGATCATTCACGAGCTGCTTTGGTTTCTCAAAGGCGACACCAACATCAAATATCTGACCGAGAACAAAGTTTCTATTTGGGACGAATGGGCTGACGAGAACGGCAACCTCGGGCCCGTCTACGGAAAACAATGGCGTTCGTGGGAAACTGCCGACGGCCGCACAATCGACCAAATCGCCAACGTGCTTGAGTCGATCAAAAACAACCCGGATTCGCGACGCCACCTCGTCGTGGCCTTCAACCCAGGCGACGTCGACAAAATGGCGCTGCCACCGTGCCACGCGTTCTTCCAGTTCTACGTCGCAAACGGCAAACTTTCGCTGCAGATGTATCAACGAAGCGCCGACGTGTTCTTGGGTGTTCCGTTTAATATCGCGAGCTACGCGCTATTGTGCCTGATGATGGCACAGGTAACGGGCCTGCAGCCTGGTGAGTTCATTCACACGCTTGGCGATGCGCACCTGTATTCCAATCACCTTGAGCAAGCAAAGCTGCAGCTGACACGTGAACCTCGCGCGATGCCGACAATGAAGCTGAACCCGATTGTGAAGTCCTTGTTCGACTTCAAATTCGAAGACTTTGAATTGGTCGGCTACGATCCGCACCCCGCCATCAAAGCCGAAGTCGCCGTATGATCCTGACCGCGATTGCCGCCATGGGTTCCAATCGTATTATCGGTCGTGATGGCGATCTGCCGTGGCACATTCCAGAGGACATGCGTTTCTTTCGTCAGACGACAAAAGGCAGCGTCATGATCATGGGACGAAAAACTCTCGAGTCTTTCCCGGGCCTCTTGCCCGGGCGTTTTCACATCATCGTCACTCGCCGATCCGACTACATGCCGCCGAAAGAAATCGTGGGCGATAGCGACCAATACCTGGTCGTACAAAGTGTTAAGGAGGCGCTGGCGGCGGCCGAGGCCTTGCTGGAATCCGAGTCCGATTGGGGCGACGAAGTCTTCAACATCGGCGGTGGAGAAATGTACGCGGCCCTGCTTCCGGTCACCGACAAAATTCTGTTAACAGAAATTGAACTCGCGGCCGACGGCGACGCCCATTTTCCGCGATGGCACGAAGGTGACTTCGAAGAGCGCTCGCGCCGCGAAGGGGCCGAGAGCGGGACCAATAGTCTCCCGACTTATCATTTTGTGACCTACGAAAGAACGGCCCCAAAGGGCGAACTCGATTAATTCTCAAATTCCGATACTAGTAGACATGAAAAACCTGGTGTCGCTATGGGGCTGGGTTGTGTTTTATCCGATGTTAGCCCCGATCATCGCTCTGCCGATAGTGGTCCTCTTGGGAAGGACCATTCGATCGCTTTCGGCCAAAGTGAACACCGCCCTTTTGTTTTTCAGCGTTTGTTTGCTTTTGGGCGGCGTCGCCTATGGAAATCTCCGCTATGGTCGCGATCTCTTTTTTGAATTTCTCAAGACCAAAGGCGAGTCCCACCTGGCCAAGGTCTCCGACGTGCGACGCTCAAGTAAACTCAGTGGCGGAGGCTCCTTGGACGTGAGTCTCCTCTATAATTCCCCTGTGACTGGCTAGATGAACGTCACGGTTCCGTTAAACGCAGCACGTGTACTGCCTGACGTAGAAGGCCTCGACGTTCCGCCAGAGATCGGCGACACCGTCAGCATCTATGTCTATCCAAGGGCCGAAACAGTGTTGATGATCGATGGCGATCCAAAAAAGAGCACCTACGGCGCCAAGCTCCAGTGTGTCGTCTTGCAGAGGCGCTATGAGCGAACCCAGCTCCGCCTGAAGGCGACTGATTTCCCTACAGCAGACATTCGTGAAGCGTACATTCAGGCGATCAAAGATCTCCTCGAAACCACGTGCCCCAACCTCGAGCAACGCAATCACCTGCGCGGCTTACTTTCTACCTACCGCTAATTCCCAAGACCTACGTCCAAAAAATCTCAATCCGAGAATTTTGCCCTCAAGCCTCATCTTGAGACACCGATGAGAGATACAGGAAAGCAAGAACCCGAGATCGAAACCAAGAACGGCTTCGATCCCGCAGATCAAGGATGATCGGCGGAACTTCAAGGAGGAGGACGTATGGGTCTGCGGATCAATACCAATGTAGCCTCACTGAACGCCCAGCGAAATTTGCTGGGGACTAAGTGGGGACTCGACAAGAGTCTCGAACGCTTGTCGTCAGGATACCGAATCAACCGCGCCGGAGACGACGCAGCTGGTTTGGCAATCAGTGAAAACTTGAGAGCGCAAGTGCGCGGTCTCAAGCAAGCATCGCGAAACGCACAAGACGGCGTTTCACTGGTTCAAGTCGCAGAAGGTGGCTTGAACGAAGTGAGCTCCATCTTGATCCGTCTCCGAGAACTTGCGGTACAAGCCGCATCAGACACGATCGGTCCGGTTGAGCGACAGTTTCTCAACGTGGAATACGATCAGCTGGTCTCGGAAATCGATCGTATCGCCGACGCGACCGAGTTCAACGGCACACCGCTGTTGGCAGGTACCGGTTCGGTTCTCGACTTCCAAGTCGGAACTCGAAACGATCCAAATATCGATCGTCTCTCATTCGACGCTTCAAAAGCTGATGCAAACAGCGCAGCTCTCGGCGTCAACCTCACAAGTGTCGCAGACAAAGCGTCGGCACAAAATAGTTTGTCGGCGATCGACTCAGCTATTGTGAGCGTTTCGGCGATGCGCGCGGATTTTGGTGCCATCCAAAACCGTCTGCAATCGACGATTGGTAACATCGCAGTGTCGGTAGAGAACCTATCAGCAGCGAACTCACGGATTCGTGACGTGGACGTTGCGGAAGAAACGGCAGAAATGACCCGCAACAACATCTTGTTGCAAGCGGGCACTTCGGTTCTTGCGCAAGCGAACCAAACCTCGAATACAGCTCTCTCGCTCTTGAACCGTACGTTCCAAGGTTGATGAACTCTAACCAACCGTAAAACTTAGTAGGGGTTAGCCCCTTCTAGTGACTGACTGAATTACTGTTTCCTGCTAGTGGGGAGGATTTAACCTCCCCACGTTTAAAGCGGAACCAGTCTACATAACGGCGATCCGATATCTGATCAGATATCCGACATCGCGATCTCAGATATCTTGGATATCTGAAGGTGCTTTCGTGCACCACCCGAGCGCAAGCTCTTGCCACGCTCTCTACTCGCCTCGTATGGCGAAAACATCTCTCCACTAAAAATTAAAACCAGACTTTTTCAGGACTCTTCTTTTGATCGAAAAATTCCGATCTAGCAATGGGCGTGTACATGGTGTGCACAACCAGAAATGAACAAACCGCGAGATGCAGAATGCGTCTCATTGCCAGGGTTGGCAGCGATCAAGGAGGAACGCAGATGACACAAGGAGGATAGTATGGGTTTGAGGATTTCGACCAATGTGGCGTCATTGAACGCACAGAAGAACTTGGTTGGAACACAGCGTGGGATGAATCAGAGCTTGGCTCGTTTGAGCTCAGGTTTCCGAATCAACCAAGCTGCAGATGATGCTGCAGGACTCGCGATTAGCGAAAACCTGCGCGGACAGATTCGGGGCTTGAGACAAGCTCACCGCAACGCGAACGACGGGATCTCGCTCGTTCAGGTTGCAGAAGGCGGTCTCAATGAAGTTTCGAACATGATCATTCGCCTACGCGAATTGGCTGTTCAAGCTTCGTCGGACACAATCGGCGACACGGAACGAAAGTTCCTCGACGTCGAATATCAACAGCTGAAGTCCGAGATCCAGCGAGTCACCGAAGTCACGAAATTCAACGGACGCGATCTGTTGAATGGAACTGGCGGCGTTATCGACATCCAAGTTGGAACGAATAACGATCCTTTCAAAGATCGAATTTCGTTCAATGCCTCGGCAGCTAACGCAAGTCTCGACGCTCTTGGACTCTCAGCCGAGTCTCTAGCAGAAAAGACTTCCGCGCAGACGAGCATGGATGTTCTGGACCGCGCATTGGTATCGGTTAACGCAATTCGTGCCAACTTCGGCGCGATGCAAAACCGCCTCCAATCGACAGCAGCAAATATTGCGATCTCGGACGAAAACTTGTCGGCAGCGAACTCACGAATCCGTGACGCCGATATCGCCGCAGAGAGCGCGGAACTCACTCGCAACAATATTTTGATGCAAGCTGGTGTTTCAGTTCTCGGTCAAGCGAACAGTATGTCCAACATCGCGCTGAAGCTCTTGGGCTAATAAAAAGTCTTTAAAGAGGAGGGTCTCACGGCCCTCCTCTATTTACGGATGTAATTGCGGAAGGCCAGTAGGCCCAAAATTCCAGCGAGTCCAAAGAACATCGCCGATAAAACAGGAATCCCAGCGAACAAATGTCCACGTTCAAGAAACATCGTCGCGCTTCCTGATAGAATCAAACTTCCGATGACCAAGCCTAAGAAGACAAGATTCGAAGACTTCTCTAGCGTTCGCTTGGCTTCTTCGAGTTCGACCAAGCTCAGTCGAAATGCAAAATCTGGGTGATTCACCCGACGAACAAACTGTCGAACTTGGCGCGGCAAGGTTTTTAACAAAACCGCAGAATCACGTCCGAAACCAAGCGCTTCATCTTTCAGGCGCTGCGGATCAAGTCGGCTCTCCGCGATCTCCGACGTGAAGGCCAATGCGTGTGGAAGCAGATCAAAGTCGTTCTGAATCGCACGCCCCATCCCCTCCACTGTCACGATGGACTTGAAGAACAACATCAGTTCACTAGGAACCACGAGGTGATGTTTTGCCGCGACAGCCGTCGTGGCCATCAAAAGTCGGCCAAGATTGACGCTCTTAAGATTCAATCCAAAGTGAGGCGCCAAAAGACCCTGAAGGTCCTTGGAGAACTCATCGATGTCGATCGCGTCATTAAATGGCGCAAGATCAACGTACTCATACGCCAATCGCTCGTAATCCTCGGTGTAAAGCGCGACAAACATATTGGCGATCGCATCGCGCACACGGTGACCAAGTCGCCCCACGATTCCGAAGTCGATAAGCCCTATACGGCTGTCGGGCATGATAAAAATATTCCCGGCGTGAAGATCGCCGTGGAACAGCCCATGGACAAAAACTTGCCTGAAGTACGAATGAATCGCCGAGCGCATGATCTCATCACGGTTGAGACCTTCTTGCCTCAAGGCACCGGGCTGAGACAGCGCAATCCCCTCGAGCGTCTCGAGCACCAAAACCTTGGGCCCCGAGTATTCGAGATACACGTGCGGGATTTTGACCGATGGATCGTCTCGGAAATTCTGTTGGAACCGACGAATATTGTTGGCTTCGACAGTGAAGTTCGTTTCAAGCTCAAGCGTCTTAAAAAGTTCGTCGACAATGCCGACGGGATTAAACGCTGCCGCTTCAGGAACAAATGCCGCAAGTCGTTCGGCCAAGAAGTACAAAACTCCAATGTCATTGCGAATCACGTCCGCAATGCCAGGACGCTGCACCTTCACGACGACCTTCGTACCGTCTTTCAGAACCGCGCGATAAACCTGACCGATGCTCGCAGCTCCGATTGGGTTTCGATCGAACTCGGCAAAGATCGATTCGAACTCACGGCCGTATTGCACTTCCAACGTTTCGCGCATGCGCTCGAACGGCAACGCCGAGACCCGGTCATGAAGCCGTTTAAACTCTTCGACGAAGTCCTCAGGCACCAGGTCAGGACGCGTGGCCAAGAGCTGCCCCAGTTTCACGAACGTGGGGCCGAGCTCTTCAAATGCCATGCGGATTCGTTCGGCTGCCGAGAACTGCTCGGCATCGATTCCGCTCAAGCGCTCAACGATGAATTTTCCTAGGCGGATGCGTTCCGCCACGTTTTGAAAACCATAGCGCGCAAAAACACTGGCGATGGTTCGCAAGCGAGCGGCGTTGCGA
>CAKQVW010000137.1 GCA_934277865.1 uncultured Pseudobdellovibrionaceae bacterium
TCGTTGGATGTGCATGGATTGACAGTGAGGACAGGCTTGAGTCATCGCGCTTGAGCAACGATGCAAGCCGCAAACAAAGCGCCATATTTGGAAATGTCGAGATTGGGAGCTTTAGCCAAGCTCGCAACGTCCGGGAATCACATCAAAAGATCGAGAGCCGCTAGCCCCTCAGCAACCACTGAAGAGGGGCAGTTTCCAATATCTAAAGCCGCGCCAAAAAAAACAAAACCCCAAGGCAAAAACCTTGGGGTTTTATAGTTTAAGCGCCCACCCTACGAAGCTCGGGGACGCATCACGCGACCTCGCTTCATGAAGCGAGGGCATTTTTCCGCGGGACCTCGAAAGCGGGAACCTCGGTACTCCGAGGTTCGAGCCTGGATGGCTCGAACCGCTTTCGCGAACACACGACGTGTGTGTCTCGCGGGAATATGCCCGAGCGGCCAATCTCGCCGCGCTACTGCACGGCGAGCAGCATAGGCCGGAGGCCTATGCGACACCCTTAGCCTTTTGCTTCCGCCGCGCGCTTCTCGAGATACTTCTTGTGAAGTTCGTCTTGGATATTGCGAGGTACGGGTGCGTACTTCGAGAATTCCATTGTGAACTCACCTTTACCTTGAGTCGCCGAACGCAGATCCGTCGAGTAGCCGAACATCTCTGTCAGCGGAACTTCAGCTGCGATCGTGACCGAACCCTCCATTGTCTGAGTACCTTGGATCATACCGCGACGTTGGTTGATGCCGCCCATGACCGCACCTTGATACTCTTCGGGAGCAACAGCTTCGAGCTTCATGATCGGCTCGAGAGCGACTGGACCAGCCTGCATGTAGACTTCGCGAAGTGCCGCCATCGAAGCGATTTTGAACGCCAAGTACGACGAGTCGACGTCATGGTAAGCACCGTCTTTGAGTGTCACTTTCATGCCGACGATCGGGAACCCGATAAGAGGCCCTTTGACCATTTGTTCTTGGAAACCTTCGTCAACGGCAGGGATGAATTCCTTCGGAATACGTCCACCGACGACTTTGTCTTCGAACTCGTACGCTTTTGGATCTTTGCCCTCTTCAACTTGCAGAGGCTCGATTGTACCAACGACTTTCGCGTACTGACCCGAACCACCCGTTTGTTTTTTGTGGGTGTAGTCGAACTCTGTCATGCGAGAGATCGTTTCGCGGTAAGCAACTTGCGGTTTACCTGCGATGACTTCGCAGTTGAACTCGCGCTTCATGCGCTCGATGTAGATTTCCAAGTGAAGTTCGCCCATCCCCGCGATGATAGTCTCGTTTGACTCTTCGTCGCGCGACACACGGAACGTCGGGTCTTCTTTGCGGAACTTCTGAAGAGCTTTCGAGAAGTTGCTTGCCGCATCTTTCGACTTCGGCGCAACCGCAAGCGAGATCACCGCTTCAGGGATGAACATCGAAGACATCGCAACGTTTGTTGTTCCATCTGTGAATGTGTCACCCGACGCGCAATCCACACCAAACAGAGCGACGATGTCGCCAGCCGACGCTTCTTCGATATCAACCATTTCGCTAGAGTGCATGCGCACCATACGAGGGATTTTCACCTTCTTCTGGTTGGTCGTGTTGATGATGAAGTCGCCTTTTTTCATCGTACCTTGGTAGATCCGCATGTACGTGAGCTGACCGTAACGGCCGTCGTCGAGTTTGAACGCGTACGCAACCAGCGGCTTGCTTGGGTCGGTTTCCATAACGACTTTTTCTTCGCCCTTGTCGAGATCGAGACCGATGTTCTCGCGTTCGCTTGGTGACGGTAGGTAGTCGGAAACGCCGTCAAGAAGCTTCTGAACGCCACGGTTTTTGAACGCCGAACCGCAGAAGACAGCAACGAACTTCAAGGCGAGAGTTGCTTTGCGGATCGCGGCTTTGATTTCTTCTTGCGTGGGCTCTTCTTCCATCAAGAACTTTTCTGCGATGCCTTCGTCAACATCAGCAAGACGCGCAATCAGTTCGTTGCGGTACTCTTTCGCTTGATCGAGAAGATCAGCCGGGATTTCTTTTTCAACGACGTTTTCGCCGCTTTCGCCTTCGTTGTAGTAGGCTTTCATGCCCACGAGGTCGACGACACCTGCGAGTTTGTCTTCAAGGCCGATTGGGATTTGCACCATGACGGCGTTCAGACGGAGCTTCTCACGAAGACCTTCCATAACGCGGAATGGGTTTGCGCCCGAACGGTCAAGTTTGTTCACGAACGCCAGGCGTGGAACGTTGTAGCGTTTCATTTGGCGGTCGACGGTGATCGACTGAGATTGAACACCCGCAACACCGCAGAGAACGAGGATGGCGCCGTCGAGAACTCGGAGTGAGCGTTCAACTTCGACTGTGAAGTCGACGTGCCCGGGGGTGTCGATCAGGTTGAACGAGATGTCTTTCCAGTTTCCGAACGTTGCCGCCGACTGGATCGTGATGCCCTTCTCGCGTTCGAGATCCATCGAGTCCATTGTCGCACCGACACCGTCTTTACCGCGAACTTCGTGAATCGCGTGAATACGACCAGTGTAGAACAAGATACGCTCTGACAAAGTCGTTTTACCTGAATCGATGTGTGCCGAAATACCGAAGTTCCGGACCTTTTCTAGAACCCACTTGTTCTGTGCCATGTGCTCCATTTCCTCTTGATCATGTAGGATGAGCTGTTGGGTGTAGCATGGAGATATTGACGCGTCTAGGGGTGTCGTTTCGGGTGTTGTTTCGACCGTGGACCTCTTATAGTGAGGCTGTGGTTGCAAAGGCTTGGCAGAAGCATTTGCCGCCCGGAAAATGGGCATTTTGAAAGGCTGGAGGAGGCTGAAACCGTGACGAATCGTGTTTTGGGGAGCGGGCCTGTATCCCCCCTTGCTCGGCTGCAGGCCGCGGCTGGCACTCTCCGGAGTGTCTTTGGATTCGAGGCTTTTCGAGGAGAGCAGGAGCGGGTGCTTGAAACCCTTTTTCACGGTCGAGATGTCCTCACTGTCATGCCGACGGGTATGGGGAAGAGCCTCTGCTACCAAGTTCCGGCCGCGATGAGCGAGATCCCAGGCTTTGTCCTGGTTGTCTCCCCCCTGATCGCGTTGATGAAAGACCAAGTCGATTCTGCGCGTCAAAAAGGACTTCGGGCGGCGGCGGTGCACTCGGCGATGCCGCGTGAAGAGCGTGAGCGCACGCTTCGCTGGTTATCGAAAGGGATGGCGCCGTCAGGCGCGGCACGCGAGTGTGGGCCGATTCAGCTTTTGTACGCGACCCCGGAGCGTTTTCGGCAGGAGACGTTTTGGAGTGCGATACAAAGTGCTCAGCAAAATGGGCTTCCACTGAAGCTGCTGACGGTCGATGAGGCGCACTGTATTTCGACCTGGGGGCATGATTTTCGCCTGGATTATTCGCGGCTTGGGGATCATCGTGCGCGCCTGGGAAATCCACAGACGCTGGCCTTGACGGCGACGGCGACCAAAACCACGCAGTCCGATATTCTTCGCGAACTTCGCATTGAAAATGCAGACACCATCGTCTCGAGCGTTTGGCGTTCAAATCTGGCGATCGAAGTGCTGGAAACCGCGGGGCTTGATGAAAAGATTCAAGCGTTTGTCATGAACCGTCATCTTCGCCCTGGACCCGCCATCATTTATTTCTCATTGATTCAGACGTTGAAAAAGTTCAGCGACGAAATAGCCCGATTGGGTTTTGTGCATTCGGTGTATCACGGCCAACTAGCCGATCGAAATCGCAAGCGCGAGCAAGAAGAGTTTTTACTGGGCCACACCGACTTGATGTTGGCCACTCCGGCGTTTGGACTTGGCATCGACAAACCCGACGTTCGACTTCTCATGCATGCCGAGTTGCCAGGTTCGATGGAGGCCTACTATCAAGAGATCGGCCGTGCCGGACGTGATGGCCAGGAGTCGAGCTGCGTGGTCTTGTATGATCGCGACGACGTCTCGATTCAATCGGACTTTGTGAAATGGTCAACGCCAGACCCTGGATTTATCCAGAGTGTACTGAATCTCATTTCGCGAAACGAGATGCGCGCCAGACAAGAAGGCTTTGATTACTTGCGCAGTCAGATGAACTTCTACAACCGGCGCGACTTCCGGGTCGAAACCAGTGTCTCTCTGCTGGAACGCTGGGGAGCCCTGGAGGGGCGAGAGCCTCGAGAGTGGAAGGTTGTCGGCGAAATTCCGGAAGAATATCTTGATCAGGATCGCTACAAGCGAAGTTTGAAACATCGGGAAGAAAAACTATTTCGTCTGGTGCAGTTTTTTGAATCGCCGCTTGAGGCGGGCGGAAGTTGCAGATTGGCGATGGTGGCGGCGAGTTTTGGTGAAGATGTCTCTCAGCGTCGCTGTGGTGTATGCGACATCTGCCGACTGAAGGGGGAGGCGTGACCCAAGGGCGGCGAAGATTTCCAGATCCGCGATCGACCACGGCCGATGGGCTGCTGGCAGTCGGCGGTAGCTTGGATGTCGAAACGCTTTGCGAAGCCTATGAGACCGGAATTTTCCCTTGGCCACAAGAGGGGCTTCCGCTGTTGTGGTTTTCGCCGGTTGAGCGCGGGATCATTGATTTAGAGAAAGAAACGCACTGGCCTTCACGGTTTTCGCGTGACGTGCGTAAGTGGCTGCGTGAGGGGCGATTGGAGATCGCGACCAACACCTGTTTCGAAGAAGTGATTCGCTCTTGCAAAGAGGCCAGTCGAAAAGGTCAAGATGGCACCTGGATCTTAGAGGAAATGGAAGACGCCTACATCGAGATGCATCGGCGTGGATTTGCGCACTCGGTGGAAGTCTTTTTTGACGGCGATTTGGCGGGCGGCCTTTATGGTGTGTTCATCAAGGGAGTCTTCAGTGGCGAGAGTATGTTCCATAGAAAATCGGACGCCGGCAAGGTGGCATTGGCCTTTCTCATCGAAGAGCTGAGAAGTGCGGGCTTTGGATTTGTAGATGTGCAAATGGTGACGCCGGTGGTTGCTAGTTTTGGCGGAGTTTTGATTTCGCGCGAAGATTACTTGATGAGACTTGAACTTGCGCAAAAGCGATGGGAACTTGGGGTATGTCGTTACGAGTGGGCGAGGGGACCCGTGTCACTCTCGCGTATCGCCTCCAAACTGAACGTGGAGATGTCCTAGAGGATCGGACTCCGGAAGTTCCCTTTGTCTTTGAATATGGGACAGGGGCGACTTTGCCAGCTATTGAAATCGTGATTCGCGGAAAGACTGAAGGCTTTGAAGCTTCCCTCGGCATCGCCGCCAAAGAGGCGTACGGGGAATTCGACGATCAGCTGGTTGCGACGGTTCCGCTAGCTACGTTTCCCGATCCTGAGGCCGTTCAAGTTGGCATGAAGTTCACGACTCGAGGACCAAGCGGTGAAGAGATCGCCGTGCGGGTGGTGGAAATTCTGGACGACGAGGCGACGGTGGATGGCAATCATCCGCTGGCAGGCGTGGATATCGAAATTGATCTCAAAGTTTTGAAAGTCGAGCCAGTTTCTAAGGCGCCAGACGACGGTGATGTCGAGAGCGAAGACGACGTGCCAACGAGACGAGTCCTGCACTGATAGGACGCCGCGCCTCTTTAGAGTGGCGGTTATCTCAACAGCTGAACAATTTTTGCCAGTAACAGTGGAAGCACGGTCATCGCCGTGAACGAAAGCAGTGCCATCCACCACAGAGGCTGGTTGGCCGTGGACTGCATCAATGCCAAGAGCCGTGTTGGTGTCAGCCGATGGCCCGCGTGTCGAAACCCTCGGCTGGCAGCAAAATCAAAGTTGTGCGGATGAGAGTAGTCGCGCGAGCGCGTCGTCACCGCGCGATCCAGGGCTTCGGAAAGTGAGCGAGGGAGGTTTCGAAACGCCAGACCAAGCTCCCAAAGCTCGTCACTTTTCGGAGAGGGATCAAGGCGCACGACCGTGGCGAAGAACGCAAATCGCCCACGGTCGGGAATGGCGAGTTCGACTTTGATCATTTCTCCTTCGTCGAGGAATCGGAGTCTTGCGGTCGAGGCTTCGATCTCGATGAGGGCACCTGCGGCCGAAAGATTTTGCATGTGCCCTTGAAGGATCGGGCCGTCGTCAATTCGGCCTTCGGCAAGGCGCACTCGCCCATCGTCGGCTGCAACGAGTTCATAGCGAGGAACTCGAGGCGCGAGTTCCAGCGCTTGATCTGGGGAAAAATGGGAAGTGCGTGTCCGCGATGCGTGAGACATGGCCCCTACTCGTCGGACACTTTGGTGCCGAGTTTGAGCAAGCTGTCTCGGTTTGAAACGTAAACTTAGAGTTGGCGATTTAAAGAATGAACTTGGCCGATGCGAGTGGCGCCGATCGCCTTGAGTTCGCTCTGCGCAAAGTCGCAGTCGTGCCAGCAGTCTGGTAAGAAAAGTAAGAGTTCGTAGTCGTCTCCGCCTTCCAGCGCATGGCGAAGCGAGGCGCCTTCGGCGAGAGGGATGGAAGACTCGTCAAGCTCGTAGTCGAGGTACGAGGCCTGACAAACACGCTGCAGGTCGGTACACAATCCGTCGCTTATATCGATACATCCGGAGACGGGTGCTGAGGCCAGCCGGCGGCCAACGTCAAAGCGTGGCGTCGGTCGCCAGTGTCGTCGCAAGTTTTCTCTTGGGATTTCGACCCGGCGGCCCGCCAGGAGATTTTCAAGAGCCATCGCAGCTCCTCCAAGAGGGCCCGTGACGTAGATATGATCACCAGGTCGTACTTCGTCTCGCCGCCAAAATGAACTCGCTGGCCGCATCTCTCCGATTGCGGCAAAGTCCGCAACAAAGCTACCACGAGTGCGTGAAAGGTCGCCGCCAATCACCGTGCAGTCGTGTTGTTGCGCAAGCGTCGTGATTCCGAGGAAGAGCTCCTCAAGTTGGTTTTCAATTTCGTTTTCTGACCAGTTTTTTGGAATCGCGAGAGAGACCGTGCAGGCCAAGGGGAGAGACGCCATGGCGGCGAGGTCGCTCAGTACCCGAGCTAGGCCTTTGTGGCCGACATCTCGCCAGCCGGATTGTTGGTCAAAAAAATTTGGATCGAAATGTGTGCCTTCGATCATGAGATCGGAACAAAATGTGACAGGACGGCCCGAGGGGTAGATCGCCCCGGCGTCGTCACCGATGCCGAGCATCGCGGTCGGGCGCATTGTGGGCTGGCACCAGGTTTTTAATTTCTTCACCAGTGATTTTTCGAATTGAATATCCACGATGCAAATCAGTTCATCGGTCTCTTCGGTGGACGTCAACTATTAGATAGATTAGAT
>CAKQVW010000138.1 GCA_934277865.1 uncultured Pseudobdellovibrionaceae bacterium
TTCGCCAGCAGGCGCAGGATGTGGCGGCACTTTACACGGCCGCTTCGAACAAACTTCGATTGAAGATGTACAATGCGCTTGAGCGTCCGGACCTGGCAAAAGCCTACGAATACCGCTCGGGGCCGTATGCGTTGTACCTCGTGCAAAAAACCGAAAGTGGCGAACGCCACATGAAAGTCGAGCAGCCGACAGAAGAAGAGATCACACGAACTCTGCTGAGGTTCGCTCGTGAAAAGAAAAAGACGGTTTATTTCATCACCGGACATGGTGAGCACGACATCACACTTCGTGGGCCGGAATCGGTTTCGCAATTTAAGGCGGATCTCGAGCTTTCCTATGACGTGAAGTCGCTGGAACTTTTCAAAGACCCGAAAGTTCCCGAAGATGCTGATGTTGTGGTGGTTGCGGGGCCACGGCAGGCTTACTTACCTGCTGAGATCGAAGCGCTGCGCACCTATGCCAAGTCGGGTGGTCATCTCTTGATCGCCATCGATCCGGATTCGGCGCATGGCTTGGCTGGACTGGTAAAGACTTTTGGCATTGAGTTTCAAAATAACTACGTCCTCGATCCAAGAGCGATGATCCCCGGTGCTGGAAATATTGCGGCTCTTGGCAACGAGTTTTCTTCGACCGCCGAAGCCACGCGGCCGTTGAGCAATGGTTTCACTTTGTTCTTGTTGGCGTCGGCTCTCAAAAAGGCGCCAGATGCGCCGAAACTGGTGAAGCTCGACGAGTTGGTGAAAACCGATGAAACTCCGGTTGCCACAAACGAACTGACCAACAATCCCAAAGTTCGCCTAAAAGGCCCACACACGCTTGCAATTCAGGCCACTGGTAAGCTTGAAGAGACCGACAAAGACTTTGAAGTCATTGTCATCGGTGACGGCGACTTTCTTCGCGACAATCTCTACCGCAATAACTTAAATCGCGACTTTGCGATGAACGCAGTCGCCAGCCTTGCGAAGGACACGGACTTAGTTTCGATCCGGCCTAAGGCTCCAAAGGGAACAAGCTTAAGCATGACAAGAACACAGTTGATGATGGTCTTGTTCTTGTTCCTCTTGCCTGTGCCAATTGTGATGTTTTTCACAAGTGGACTTTTGTGGTGGCGTCGCAAGTCGGCTTGATGTCGGGAACCTGTAGTCAGCAAGACAGCTAAACGAGGTAGAAAGAAATGGAACGTAAAAACGGTGCAAAGAAGTTTCCGACGACGGCATTGTTTATTGCGGCCGTGATGGCGTTTGCGGCGTGGACGTATTTCTCGGAGTTCAAGGGGGCCGAAAAACGCGCTGCGGAAAAAGACAAGTCGATGGCTCTGTTAGCAGGAGCCAGCGATGAGTTACTGAGTCTTCATCTCAAAGACAACACGAAGGCAGGGCCCTTTAATGAGGTTCGGGCCAAGCGCGCGTCGAAGGGCGAGGACTGGAAAATTGAAGCCCCATTTACGGACCTTGGCGACAAGATGGCGTTTGATGTTCTGCTAAGCGGGCTTCAAACGCAGAAGATCAAAGAAGTTGTCGTCGAAGGCACTGATATTGCGTGGCAGACATTTGGTCTGGATAAACCTCAGGCCGAAGGTGTGTTCACCTACAAAACGAGCTCCGGCGAAAACACCCGCAAGATCATCATTGGCTCGGAACCCGCATTTGACGGTTCGGTATATGCCCGTATTGGCGACGAGAACCGCGTTGTGCTTTTGGAGTCCATGGTCGAAGCGCTGTTGAAACGTGAGGCGCGCGATCTTCGAGACAAACGAGTGTTTCCGGTTTCCAAGTTCCCAGAGTTTCAATCGTTGGTTCTCACACGATCCGGGAAAACGGAAACTTTTGAAAAGAAAAGCGGGAAGTGGGAGCTGGTCGGCGGCTTGGCGTCTGACAAATGGCCCCTTGATTCGATGAAGGTCGATGGGCTGGTGACGGCGGTCTCGTCCATGCGGGGCCAAGACATTTGGGCAGAAGATAAGACCGATAAGCTTGTCGTTCGTGGTCGAAAACTTGACCGACCGGCTTTGATTGCGAAGCTCACCTCGGTGGCGGCCGAAGGCAAAGCGCCCGACGTCTACGAGTTGAAAATCGCTCCGTTTGCGAAAGAGGAGTCGATGGCCGCGGCGATTGGTTCTTCCAGGTCTGTTGTGTTCTCCGTGAATCGCTCGCAGGTGGACGAAGTTTCCAAGTCTCGCTCGGAGCTTCGTGATATGGGCTATCCATTTAAATTTGAAGCGGCCGAGATTGCGATGATTGAAATCGAAAGGCCCATGCGACGAGATCCAGTTCCTGGGCTCAAAAGAGAAGGGGACAACTGGATCATTGATCCCAAGCTCGCCAAGCGGGGTGAAACGGATTTTTCGAAGCGTGAGGTGTCTCAAGAAAGCGTCGAGAAGTTTTTTTCTGAGCTCGCGCGAGTGCGTGCGCTTAGGATTGCAGACGCCGGTACCATCGTCCCGGCCTTTGGCAAAAAGCCAGATGAACTGGGATTTCGGGTGAAACTGAAGACGCGTGATGGCCGAGTTTGGACAGACCTTCTCTTTGTCGAGGGTGGGGAAAAGGCCGCAGGCCAGATCTTGGCCACCTCGTCGATAACGCCCGGCCATGTATTTGTGGTCGAGAAGTCTTTCGTGGAGGCGGTTCCTATGGAATTATTGAAGCCAGAGAACTCGGCCAGTCTTTCCGTGCCAGCGGCCGATGAGAAGGGAAGTCCTTGAGTCAAACCATCACGATTCAATCTCCCACGCGAGTGGACTTAGCGGGCGGCACGCTGGATTGCTGGCCGCTTTATCTTTTTTTAGATAACCCGCTTACGGTGAACGTCGCGATCGACATTTTCACCACAGCGAGTCTCACTCCGAGATCCGATGCGCAGGTTAGACTCCTCACACGCGATCTTGGCAAGGATAAGACGTATCCTTCTCTTCAGAAGGCGCTAGAGGACACAGAGCCGGCATTTGATCTCGTGCGCGCCCATCTTGAATATTGGAAGTCTGAGATTGGTGGCAAAGGTTTTGAGCTCGAAACAGCTTCTGATTCGCCAGTGGGTGGTGGCCTCGGCGGCAGCTCGTCGCTTTGTATCTCGCTTCTGAAGGTCTTTCAGAAGTGGCTGGGGCGCACGATGAAGGAAACCGACGTCGTTCGTTTGGCCTCGCACTTGGAAGCACGGATTTTGTTAAAACCTACCGGGACACAAGACTATTTTCCGCCGCTCGAGGGTGGACTTTGTTACATCACATACGGCGCCGAAGGCCCTGCGTGTGAGCGTGCGCCGATCAGCAAAGAGATTTTTGAAGACCGATTTGTTTTGGTCTACACCGGGCGCAGTCACCACAGTGGGATCAACAATTGGCAAGTGATCAAGGACTGGCTGGATGGCGATGAACGCACGCGGCAAGCGATGCGAGATCTTGCGGTGATTTCAAAGGACCTCGGCGGTGCATTGAAAGCGAAGCAGGTTGATGCTCTTCCTAAACTTTTCGAGCGTGAGTACGAAGCGCGCACGCGGTTGTCGGAAGGGTTTTCCAGCCCCGAGATCCGGCGCCTTCACGAGTTGGCCAAGGAGTTTGGTGCTCAGGCCAAGATCTGTGGGGCGGGCGGAGGCGGCTGCGTTTTGATTTGGTCACATGACCGTCGTGCGAGCGAAGTGCGTGTGGCTTGTGAAAAAGCGGGTTTCAAGGTCTTGAGTGCAAAACCTTGGAGCCCGGCAAATGGCTAAGTCGACCCGAGGTCTCACGGTCCATCGTTTTGCCGGAGTGGCACTTGGCGGTGGGAAGACAGATCGCACAGCGGTCGCGATCTTGGAATACTATCCAGAAAAGCGGAGAGTTTTTCTTCGCATGGTACGAGACCGAATCAAGGGTGAGGCGGGCGTCTCAAGCGATCAGGCCCTCGTGGATCTGCTCACACTGGAAGAGCCAGGTCTTGAGGCGATCGCGTTTGATGCGCCTTTGCAGCTTCCCAAGTGCATTCGCTGTGATTTGGTGTGTCCCGGTTTTGAAGCTTGTCGTTTGCCGGAGATCCGTTGGCTTTGGAACGAACACACGTCGCGCGAAAGCCGAAAGCGCCCCAACAAGGTGTTCACGCCTTATACCGAGCGCTGTGCGGAAGTGCAGATTGCCAACCATGTTTCAGTTTCGTTGGAAGAACCATTTCACCCGCCACATGCGCTTGGGTCAAATGCGGCACCGCTGGCCGCACGCGCGCATTACCTGCTTCGACGTATCACAGGAAAAGAAGAGCCTCGCATCGGCACGACTCTCAAAAGCACAGCGAAAAGCACGGTCAAGCGAGGCACGAATTCGTCCAAGGCGGCGCTGAAGACTGTAAAGAGCGTGTCGAAATCCAAGCGGGTTTCCGCACACCCACGGTTTTTAGAAGTGTTTCCGAAGCTCTCGGTCTGGCAAATCGGGCGCGACCTTCGTATGCCAAAAAGCTATCTGCGTTTTCATCGGCATGCGGTCGACAGTGATGAAGCTCGCTTGTATTTCATCAAAGCTTTGATTGAGCGCGAGATCGCATTTGTTTATCAACAGGACCTCAAAGCCCTCGTGGAAAATCCTCAGTGCTTTGATGCATTCATTGGCGCGATGACGGCCTACCTCGAGTACCGAGGTCAGGCCGCCCCGCGCCCAGCGGGTTTTCCGCCCGAAGAAATTTGGATCACGTACCCCCAGGACAAAATCGACTGGGGTCTTTAAGCTTCGTGGACTATTGAATCAAGCGAATCCGAATCGGACTTGGCACACCTCCGGCCGATCCAACCGCGAAGGCGACGCCCCCTGCGGTGGCATCGGCTCCGACTTGAAAGCGAACGGCAATGTCTTGTCCGCTAGGAGGAGCCGCCATCTCGCAGGCCATCACCGAAGTGTCGCTGTAGTCGAGCTCGCTGTACGAAACGACCGGTGCCATCACGACAGCGTGTTCAAATTCTTCATAACAGCGTTCGCCATCTTCCGTTAGGACATCGATGGTTGAGAAGGCCTTTGTTCCCGATCCTCCGAGTCCGGCAAAAGCGGTGAGGAGGCCTCGTACCTCTGGCAGTCTCGCCGAGACTCGAATGCGCCCGGTTGCCCAAGGAACACGAACGAAGTCCCCAATTCCTGCGCGGTTCACGTGATGTCCTAGGAACCCGCGACTTGTGATCGCGCTGATGCGACCGGTTTCGAGGTTGGTGTTGACCGATAGCTCCCCCTCTTGTGAGGAGTGTTCAAAACTGAATGGGGCTTGAAATGTCACTTCAGACTCCGCCGGCGGTGGCTCGGGTCGCCGTTGGCGTTCCAGCCATGCGGCCCACGTGAGGTATTTGCCGGTCGCAATTTTGAGGGCTTTCCCTGATTTGGAGTACTTCTTCATCAAAGAGTCCGCCATTTTTTGGCTGGCAAGAGGGTCGATTTTGGCAGCTTTCATGGCGTCGGCAAAAACGGGCTCGTATTTGAGATTGAGCGCTTTGGCTTTTTTCAGCCGAAGCTTGATGTTCGGCTCCCGCAAGGCGAGCGAAATTTCGCTTTGGTATTTGCTGTAGCGTGCATCCGCCATCAGGGCGCGGCGCAGATTTTTCTCAAGCGGCGCCTGGAAGGCGCTCATTTCTTTACGAACAAGCTCAAGACTGGCTTGCGCCACCGAGCTGGTTGTCAGAGAGGCCACGGTGAGAGCTGCGCCGAGAAGGGTTTTTCCGATTGTTGAGTTCATTTTTCTATTCCTCCTTTGGAATGGAAGTCGTTTGCTTGAACTCAATTTCGGTGAAATGTACGGGAAACAGCACTTCTCTTTACATATAATAAATGATACGTATTGATACGAATGAGAGACCCGTCTGAGTTATTGTTTTTAAAGGGAAATTACGGAAAAATCGCACGCCTCGAGCGTGATCTTGATGTGTTTCGAATTGCCGCGCTTGTGTTTCTTGGCCAGGGCCTTGAGGCGGAGATTCTTTTTGAAAAGTGGAAATCCAGACTTTCCAACGATGAACTCGTCACGGCGGCGTTTTTTTTATGCATTGGATGGACTCGCGCCTCCGAGTTTTCGAAATCAAAACGGTACCTCAGTTTGCTTTTCAAAATGCGCTGGGAACTCGAAACGACCTCGCGTCGAGTTTTGGTGTTTCAAGCCTTCGGATTTTATCGCTACTTCACCTCGCGGTTTCGTGGATCTTTTCAATGGTCCAGTCGCGCGTGGCGAATCGCCGTTCGTGAGGACGATCTGTTGGGGCAGATCTTGTCTTGTGACCTGCTCGCGCATTCGATGTTGCAAGTGGGCGAAGTCGAAAGAGGGTTTTTCCAATTGAATCAAGCCAAGCGACTCGCGGAGAAGTTTGGACGAACGGCGATCGTTGCAAGTTTGGAAGTTTCAGAGCTGACCTACCGAGCGCAATACGGAATAGATCCCAATAAAACTCTGGACCGGTTGAGCCGCACCTATTTGAAAAGTAAAACCAGCCGGGACACGTTCACCAAAGCGAATTTGGGTCTTGAGCTCAGTCATCAGTTTGCACTTCGTGGTGAGGTGAAAAAGGCGAGGCTCATCCTTCACGACCTTCGCAAAGAGGTGTTCAAACATGGTCACCGCCGGCAACGGGCCAGCTGGTACCTGCGGGCGTCTCACTGCGATTTTTTAGCCGGTGAAATGGAAAACAGTATGGGGCAATTGAACGAAGCCAAACGAACGCTTGATCAAGATCATGATCTCTCGATTTTTCTACAAGTATTGATCCGCGAAGAGCGCATCACCGGCATTGTGAATCCAAAAATTGCGGAGCTTTGTCACAAAGTGGGTTCACTGATTTCGATTCGGCAACTGGCCAGAAGGAAGCGCCAAGCATTGGTTCAAAATCCGCAAGACCCATTTGGGAATCTTTTGGATGCGCTCTCCGAGTCGGGACGCTCTCGTTTTGAGTTGTTTCAGGAGTTGGCAGATTTCAAATACTTTGGGCTGATGTCGGAAGTGGTGTTTCGTGAGATGGGGCGTGCACCGCGGGATGTGCTCGTCGTTGATCTCTTGCCGGGAAGTCTTTTGGTCAGCTTCAAGGGAACGAATCATTTTTGCCGGTCGGGGCTGACGTCGTTGCTTCGGCGCTGTCTCTTGCTTTTGGCCGAGAGGCCTCGCACAAAAGAAGAATTGGTCGAAGAACTTTGGGGTTACGCCTACGAGTCGCATCGACATGATCCTTTGATTCACGGGGTACTTGCGCGACTGCGTAAGCTGCTGGGGCCGGTGGGATCTTGGGTGAAACATGAGGGGGATGTGTACCAAC
>CAKQVW010000139.1 GCA_934277865.1 uncultured Pseudobdellovibrionaceae bacterium
GATCAACGAATGTGACTGCAGGCCGGTTTCTGGGTCGGCGGCTTGTGATTCGTAGGCCGAACTTGCATCGACCACCGAGTCCCAGTTGATGATGTTGAAACGTGGATCGCCGATTTTCACGCCCTTTGGCAAAACGCCTTTGAAGCGCAAGAAGTCGCGGCCCCACATCTTTTGAGAGTAGCGGTTCCAGCCCTCGACGCCGTCACGGATTGCAGGCAGGAATTCACTTGGTACGTTTGGCGTCACATACCAGTCGATGGTTTTGCCTTCGGCAGGAACAGGGAAGCGATTTGCGACGGCTGTTTTTACGCGGCCTTTTCCAGGAAGCGTCATCCAAATCGAATCGCTGAGAAAGCCGTAGCGTGTAGCGAATGGCTCGAGCGATGCATCGTCAAAGAGAGGTGCTGGTGCATCTTTCACCAGAGTTTCGCGCGGGAAAACGCTCTCCATGAACTCGGCCACCTTGCCGTCCGCGAGTTCGATGGAAGATTCAATCAGGAGGTAGTCTCCGTCTGCGATGTATTCCACCGATCGAACCCATGACGTGCGAGCCGGATTTTCGGATCCAAAAAGTCCGCCAAGCACAGGTGACGCTGTTTCGATTTTCACCGTGAGGTTTGTGGGTGAAGTCGCGACGATGGGCCATTCGTGAATAAGGCGAAGTGGGATGTTGATGTCGCTTTGGTAGCGGTATTTTTCTTCGGCCAGAAGCTGAAGTTTGTCGCCGAGAATTTGAAAGCGAACTGTCGCATGGCCGACAGCCATCGATTGCAGCAACATGCCGCCGTCTTCGCCAATCGACGAGTACTGAAGGTCCGTGCCGTAAAGAAATACGCGATCAAGAATCGCACTTCGCGCAAAGCTGACCGTGCTCGAGACGATGGGGCTTGTCGTCGATTGAAAAGCGGGATGAAGCGCCAGATGAGTTTTATCGGAACCATCTGCTTTGGGGCGTGCCAGGTAGCGAGATTTGAGGCTCGCGATTTTGGCATGCGCAACAAGGGCGGCTTGCGTCTCGGGGCGGTCGTCACGTCGAACTTCTGAAGTGATCTGCGAGACCACATCCGGCGGGACTGTCTGCTCGAGAGAAGGCGACTTTATGCAGGCGCCGAACACGAGAGCGGTCGCGAGCAAGACTGTTGATTGCTTAGTTGCTGACAGCGTCAGAAAATTCTTTACGAAATCCAAGATGAATCCGTTCGAGTTCACCGCGTACCCCCTCGTGCGCTATGAAAAAATGTGAGGGCTAGATTCCTCCTGTGGATTGGCGATGTCGATAATCAAATTGAGTCGACGGAAAATTGAAGCACCGCCGCGACAGATTGTGACAGAAAGCGAGATCGAGAACGGGCGTTTCTTGCTTGCGCGTTCTGACTTCGCCCTCTAGCTTGGCGCGCCATGGACCAAAAGGAAAACGAACTGGTTGATATCAAGAGCTTAACGGACGTGCCGGTCTCAAAACGTGATGAGGCCTGGGAAGCAAAATTTCTGAAGGCCCTTCCGCAGGCGCAGCTTCGCATCGTGAATGAGGCGCCTGTTGCAGGCCCGGATGGCTGGCCGTATCTCTTGGTGGCGACAGATGGCGACGAACCATTTCTGAAAGTTGCGCAAGGGCTGGTCAATCAGGGCGTCGGGGTGGTGATCAATCCCGAGAAGCCAATTCCGGACTACGTGATCACTTACGGCATGATCTGGAACCTGCGTGAGCGCGGAGAGTTTTTCACTCGAGTCGAAAAGCCGAGTACGAGCCCAGTTGATCTCAAAGATGGCCAGCAAGTCTACGCCGGGCCTCCGAGCGAAGCCTACTTGCCTAAGGATGTGCGTGCGATCATGCGCGAATTTTTGCGTCAGCAGAAGGTGACAGCGCCAAAAGTTTTGATGGTGAGCGAAGATCAAACGCGATGGGACCTGGCGATCTCGCTAGAGTCTCTGGGTTCGCCGCCCGATGCCGAGCACGCCGGCATTGCCGAGGCGATTAGTTGGTTCTTACCAGGCCATTACTCGATCGTGTTGATGCGCGAATCAACCTTGCCAGGCTTTGTCGAGCTATAGCAGGTACCGCCTTGTTTTTTGATTTGCAGCGCGTTCAACGCTGCGCAAATCAAAAAACAAGGCGGTACCTCTAGAAACCGCCTGGCCGTGGCAGTAGCTCGAGCAGGCACTCGCGCCAGTACTCGGGCGCGTCTTCCCGGAAGTCCACCGCAATTTGCCAGCGATCTTTGTTCACGCGATTTGTACGCGTGATGGTCCCACCTATTTCCAAGTTCATCGCATCAATCATCAGATAAACTTTGTCGCCTTCGAGATCCTTGAGACTGAGGGAGTCGCGGAACGTTTTTGGGGCGAGATCGCGTCGTTCAATTTCTAGGAGAAAGCCGGTCGTTGAAGCCTCAATCAGTAAGCCCTTTCGTGCAAGCAGGGTCATGTGGTCGATTGAGGTGAGGCCTCGAATCGGTAGCGGCTCAAGGTCCTCACGAGCGGCTCTCTGGCTGTGAGCCTCTCGATCGGATTTTGGTGCGGCTTTGAGTCGCGCTGATTTTTTGTCGGCCATGTATACCTCGCTGTCTTAAATAACTCTTCGGAGATCACCCGACCTAAGTTGAGAGACATTCCTGGGTTCTGAAAAGAACGCGAAAAAACATGTCCCATTGTGAGGCGCCGATCAGAGAAGCTTAGGATTTTCAGAAGGATGCAAATCGGGCAGGGGTTGTTTTTTTACTGTCGAACTTTCTTACCGAGAGCAAAGATACGGTGCTCCAAAGTGGCGAGAACTCCGGTGGCGATATGGGTTTCGAAACGTGCCGTGAAAGAGTATCCAGACTCGAAATCGGGTTCGAGTTTGAGTAGCTCCACGTTCGTGTAGTTCAGAGTTCGATCTGCAAATGCATTTCCGAAGCATTTGATCGCGGCCTCTTTTGCCGTCCAGATAGAAGTTGCAATCTGGGAGGCGTAGGCAAGCGCAAGTTGATCGCGCAGAAAAGACTCGCTGGCGTGCGGAAGGACTCGCGCTGCAATGGGCACGGTGATTCGAGCGGCGATTTCGACATCAAAACCGATACTGCCATCGAACCGAGGCGCGAGCACAAAGCCGCCGAGGTCGGGACAGTGTGAGATTGAAAGCGCATGCCCAACGAGACGAGGAATTTCGCGCAAGTTCTGAAGGCGAACTAGATTCTCAGCATGATGTTCCGTCGATGCTTGTAGTGACTCGCCGACAGCGCTGCGTATGGCGAGTCGATGATTGCTGCTGTCGGAGCTCCATGTTTCAGAAACGCGGACGATGCTGCGACTGAGACCCATTGGTTCGGCAAGTCGGCGCTTCAACCAGGTCTCGACGTTCATTTGAGGCCGGGGTCCTTGAATACACTGGGCCAGTCGACGGCGCGTCCTTCTGTGATGGCCATCATGCGCTCGAGGCTGACTTTGGCCAGAGTCTGCACGTCTTCGCGAACCGTGACCTCCGGTGAAAGGCTCTTCAGGGCATCTCGAATTTTTTCCAGAGTGTTGAGCTTCATGTACGGACACTCGTTGCAGGCACAAGAACCTTCGGCCGGTGCCTGAATCAGCTCGGCGTCTGGACGCGCTCGCTGCATTTGATGAAGGATGCCGTGCTCGGTTGCGACGATGAACTGTGTTCGTTCGCGATTGTTTTTGACCTCGTCCAAGAGTCGAGACGTGGAGCCGATGACGTCGCTTTCGGCGAGAATCGCGGGATCACATTCGGGGTGGGCGATGACCAGAGCCTTGGGATAGCGAAGTTTCAGTTCCTGCAAGCGCCGCGATGAAAACAGCACATGCACCTCGCATGAGCCGTCCCAGAGAATCATTTCGCGGCCAAGTTTTTTCGCCAAGTAGCGACCGAGATTGCGATCGGGACCAAAAAGGATGCGCCGGTCTTTTGGAATTGCGTCAACAATTTTTTCTGCGTTCGATGAGGTCACGCAAACGTCGGTGATGGCCTTCACTTCGGCACTGGAATTGACGTACGTGAGACAGATTGCGTCCGGATATTGGAGGCGCCATTCGAGATACTTCTTGTATGGTGAATGGTCGACAAGCGAGCAGCCGGCTTTTGTGTCTGGCACCAAGACTCGTTTATTCGGAGACAAGAGCTTCACGCTTTCGGCCATAAAGACGACACCGGCCATGAGGACGACGGGGTTGTCGGTCCGTTGGCCCCATTGTGCCAAAGCGAGAGAGTCGCCAACATGATCCGCCAGGTCCTGGATCGCTCCGTCTTCGTAGTAATGGGCTAGTATCAGCGCATTGTGTTTGCTGCGAAGTTCTTGGATTTCATTCTTCAACGCTACGTCGTGGCTCGCCATGGCGCGGTTATCTTGTTTCCGGCATGCGGGGTCAAGGGATCTGATAAAGCTCAAGTTTTTCATGTGCGGTGTCCTACTTTGGTTCTGTTGCCCAGCACTGTCTAAAGTCGAGAATGTCCTCAAATCGTAATCAAACGTTCGTCGTGAAAGAGGCGAGTCGTGATGAGACGGCGTGACGACCTTTCTAGATCTCTCCTTAATAAAGATTAGATGAAGGTCCGATGAGGACTTAAGGCGCTGTCATGGTCCATAGGTCCTAAGCCCGCGCCGCTGAAGGTGAAAGTTTGCTTTTGAAAAGGTCGTTTGGACGTCTTTTGTTAGAGGCCTTTGGGTGCCATGTGAATAACATGGCGCGGGCAATTTATATTTTTCTATCTTTGATTCTCGCGGTGACGACGGGTTGCGGAGAAAGCAGCAAATCGCTTGAGAAATTCTTGGGTCCCGTAGTCGGCGAGACAATTCTTCCAAGTTACAATCTCGATTTTGACCCATCGGTCTGGGACTTTGGCGAAGTCCTGCCTTTTCTGGCCAGTTCTTACAATCATTGGAAAACTCGCTGACAAATTCTCTCAACTCAACGCTTCCCAATGCACTTTCAAAAGTGGGCCAGCCGACTGCTGCTCAGAACGACCCGAGCAGCGGATTGACAGCAAGTTCGCTTCAGGACATCAAGCTTGGCCTGTGGGGAGTCAGCGGGGCTGTCATTCTTGCGATTCTGATTCTGGCGGCCGCCGTCTTTGGCTTGGGTGGAAAAATTGAATCGGCACTTGGCCGTGCGATTGAGACGAAGTTAGGTCCGCTCTTAGAAGGCGGAGTTGGCGGCGGGTCTGTTGCCGCAGCCGCGGGCGGTTTATCAAATGACGATTCGGATGATGAGGATGCCAGCCAGGAACTTACGGGTTCTAGTGACAGTTCCAACCGAGCGGTTACTGATCTGCCGCTTGAAGCGTTGCTGAACCTCTTTGCTGACTGCTATTGGACAAAACAAGATGCTTATGCGCATTTCCTGTGGACAGAGATGTCGCAGAAACAGCGAACCGAGTTTCTTGGCCTACCAGAAGTAAAACAACTTTATCTTTCTTATTTGTCCTTCATCAGGCAGTTCCCACCCGTGAACGCCAATCATCACACGGATGCGCGCTATCTAACTGCAATTGCGCAGTTCCGTTTTATGAGTCAACACGACCTCGCATCTTGGATCATGCAGAACCAGCCGTACCTGTTGCGCCTCACTCCACTTCGTTGGGAGAACTTGCCAATCTCATTGGTTGACCGAATCAATCTTACGATGAGCATGTCAAATGGAAGCCTTGGCGACCCTTCGCAGCTAGATCCCGCAAATGTTGTTGTAAGCCATCGCAGTCAGCCGCGCGAACTTGCAATGCCATTGAAAGTGAAGTCCATATCGCTTGAAGATGAAGTGTTCCTCTGGACGAATGCACAAAAGATTCCCTCATACATGCGTGTGTCACTTCCTGCTTTGGTCTGGTTGGCGGCCTGTCCAATTGAAGTTCGAAAAACAGTTTTGGCCGATTACAACGCGAGAGACTTGGCAGAGGCCTGGGTCGGACCAGATGAGGTCTTGGCATCGATTGGTGAAGCATTGCCTTCCAAAAAACTTAATATGCTGCAATCATATATGAAGGAAACGAAGCCGTCGCGAAGGTCGGAAATTTATCTGGCCTTGGTTCACGCAGGTGTTGAAAGCCTAGCGGCAACTGAAGGTCGTAGTGATTCGGACACCGAAGCGGATTACGAATCGCAGGCGGGTGAAGCAGCCTAGTTTTGATCATACGTCACAGGTTGATTGAACAAACGGAAGGGTTCATATATGACCTCCAGCCCTGTTCACGGGCTTAAGAAGATGCAGCGTGTGATGGAAGATGCGCGATTGGCGGGCCCTGGCCTGGTCTTGTGTCTGGCGCTCATGATGACTGGAAGCGTATTCTATTCTGTCGTAGCTGAAGCTCAAAGCGTTCCGACGACCAAGGCAAAACCTGCTAGAATCAAGCGTTCGGTGAAATCGGGTGGTGCCAAGTCGACTACTCCGAATTTATCGAACCGGGTCTCAAAAGACACTCCGGAAGCAGATGAACCTCAACGTGATACGACCAACAAAAGTGAATCTGCGTTTTCGGGCGAGGATTTTTCTACTAGCGAATACCGCCTCGAGCTGAATGACAATGAGTCCCGCTTTCTCCTGACGGTTTATGCGCAAATGTCTCAATTCAGCTATGTCGGCGAAAGTTTGTTGGGGAGTGCTATTGAAGTATCGGCCCTGTATGCGCTCAATCATGACTTCGCCGCCGGAGTCTCGATTGCACAAGCCTTAGATCCATCAGAAGGGTTCGCCATTCTTTATACCGGCATACGTGCTGCTGGCTCTTATGCAGTGCTGGGAACGTTTGTTTAGCGCGAAGCTATGTTAAATATCGATGGCAAGACATCCTATGTTTCGACTTTAGGTGAAGGCCCGTTGATGGCTTTTGATTTCGGACTTGAGCAGCTGATCTTTAATGGAACAAGCCGGATCATTCCTGCAACGGGATTTTCGGCGGGTCTCCCCTATGACGCTTTATTATGGGGAGCCACTTGGTCTGTCACGGGCCGCTATGGGCAGCTCATCATTTCCGAGAAAATGGCGTCGGTTATGACTTTTGGTGGCGGCGTTCTGATGCGCTTCTAGGTCCCTACGGAGAGGGTCCAGCCGAACGTGTCTTCTGCGCGCCCGTATTGAATATCTGTCAGACGTTTCAGCAACTCGGCCGCGACTGGACCAGTCTTTCCTTCACCAACGCGAACTCGTTCGCCGTTGATACCAAGTGAATCAACAGGTGAAATGCTGGCTGCAGTACCTGTTCCAAAC
>CAKQVW010000140.1 GCA_934277865.1 uncultured Pseudobdellovibrionaceae bacterium
TTGCTGGACTCAGCAAGTTCCAGCGCGAAACTAATTACATGTTGTCTCCGGTGCTGACATAACCGCAACTTATGGCTCGAGTAATAAAAAAGTAGTTGTTTCTCTCACCGCCCGCGAGCAGAAGAATCCTCGAGAAGAAATTCTCAGCCCCGTCGAAGGATTCTGATGGGGCGATTAACCGAAGTGCTGAACGTGGGGGTCATGAGCAGCGCTTCTTCCGCGACAAAGGTCGAGGCGACCTTGGGGAACGCGGGAGATACGAGGGGGCTTTCTTGAAAACGCAGAATCAATCAAATGGCCAATCAAATATCGAAGGATCGACATTTCTCGCTCGCGCATTCACACTCGCGGCGATTTCGGTTTCGCTGATCGCGTGTGGTCAAACTCCTTCCGCTTCGTCGGGGTCGGCGACGTTGGATGGATCCGCTCAAGGTATCATCGGCGGAAAAGACATGACCGGGTCCGAAGCCTACGCGCCTCACGTTGTCGGCGTCTACGACGCGGGCATGGGAGCGATCTGCACAGGCTCCATCCTCTCGCCCTCGATCGTCGTGACAGCCGCTCACTGCGTGGAGTCGGAGGCTTCAAACCTTCGCCTCGTATTTGGCAACGACTTCAATTCTCGCGCTATCGTCATCCGCGGTATCGACGCTGTTCAGGTTTCGCCACTCTGGCCATTCCGCCAAAACGCGCCGACTAACACGGGTGACATCGCGCTGATTCGCTTCTCTGGCGGCTTGCCAGCGGGCTACAAGCCAATCCGTTTCCTGACTGACACATCAAAACTGTCAGATGGCATGACTGTCACACTTGCAGGTTTTGGCGCTTCCGAAGTTGTTCAGGTACGCGATCCACGCTCGGGCTCGATGATGAGCGATCACCAAGGTTCTGGAAAACTGCGCTACACAGACACGACAATCGTTTCGGCCGCTTTCACAAAGAGCGAGTTCGTCACCGATTCTTCTAAAGGTCGTGGCGCTTGCCACGGCGATTCGGGCGGACCGGCGTTCGTGACAGTCGACAATGAACTCGTCGTCACTGGTGTAACAAGCCGAAGTGTGGACGACCCAGGCGACACCTGCGCGATTGGTGCAGCTTACACAAGCATCCCATTCTACGCGAAGTGGATCGTCCAAACGGCGAAACAACTTGATGCTGCGGCAGCAGCTCGCCCAGCGAGCCCGGTCGTAGCGGTTCAGTAATTCGAATTTTCCAATCGGCAAGACTGAGGGGTCACTCTTGCCGGGCAAGCGCTCCCCCAAAGGGGGGACAAAGTCCTTGGGGGCGCGCCTTCTTTTATGTCGCTACGGGCTCCGCCCTACGCTGCTTTCGATGCAGAGGCATCGAAAGAATTCCTTCGGATCAATATGTCGCTACGGGCTCCGCCCTACGCTGCTTTCGATGCAGAGGCATCGAAAGAATTCCTTCGGATCAATATGTCGCTACGGGCTCTTTTGACAGTTGGGGCGTTTTTTTCTCTTTGATACAGTCTGTTTCGTGGCCCGTTTACTTCGTCGGCTACCTCCCTTACAACGCTCCTGACCAATAAGACTTGGAACACAGGAGTCCCTTATGAAAATCACTTGGCTGGCCCTGGCCCTCATGGCCGTAACGGTCGCAACGGCAGAGTCCTCTGCTCAAAAGCAAACCTACACCTACACGTTTGTTTCGACATGAGAAGGCGGACGCCAATGGAGCACGGCTCCCGGCCCCTACTGCGAATGCGACCTCGATCAAAATAAAGTCGACTGCATGGAGTCGACCTTCGAGTCTTCCAAAGATGTCGGTGAGATCTGCTACGACGAATACATCATTCCGGGCGACGCCACCTACGCATACGTCTTCAAGCGCCAATAAGAAGCGGTACCGCTAAAAGGGCTGAGGAATCAGCCCTTTTTCTTTTCGCCAGTCAGCAGACAAAAGTTTCGATTGGTAGCGTGTCCCGGAATCACACAGCACGGTCACGATTGTCTTACCCTGGCCCTGTTCACGCATCGCCAACTGAAAGGCGGCGCAAAGATTCAGCGCGGCTGAAGTTCCAACAAAAAGGCCATCCTCGCGCGCGACATGGAAGAGCATGTTGATCATATCTTGATCCGCTATGCGCAGGGCCTCGTCGATCTCGGCTCGAGCAAAGTTCGCCGTGATTCGCATGATCCCAATCCCTTCGGTCACGCTTGAGCCAGTGGCTTCGATTTTGCCCGCGCGAACCTGGCAGTACAGCCCCGAACCAAACGGGTCTGCCAACACCACTCGAACTGTCTTCCCAGCTTCTTTCGCTCGCCGTTTAAGCGCCCGACTGACACCCGCGATGGTCCCGCCGGTTCCCACTGCACAGGTGAAATAATCAAGCTGACCTGCCGTTTGGCGCCAGATCTCTTCTCCCGTTCCACCTTCATGCGCATCGGAATTTGCGAGGTTTTCGAACTGATTGACCCAATAAGCTCCTGGAGTTTCTTCCGCGATCTTCTTGGCGCGGTGATAGAAATGATCGGGATTCGCAAAGGGCACAGGTTTTACCGCTCTCACCTCGGCCCCCAGGGCTTCCAGCATGGCGACCTTTTCTTGAGCCTGGTTGTCCGGCATCGAGATGATACAGCGATAGCCACGCGCTCTGGCGAACGTCGCAAGCCCGATGCCGGTGTTTCCCGCGGTGCCTTCTACCAGCACACCACCTTGCCGCAACAGACCCGCCTGCTCGGCCGCCAGAATCATGGCCTTCGCCGCACGATCTTTGATGCTGCCGCCAGGATTCATGAACTCACACTTGGCGAGAATCCGATTTCCTGTTCGCTTAGAAAGCGAGGTGATTTCCACCAGCGGGGTGTTACCGACAAGCTCCCACGCCGACTTCGCGACCTGATCAGAGCGAAAATAAAAAGGAGCCTCGTCCCCAGAACTTTCCATTCGAAAAGTCTAAGGACGCGGTTCCAAAAAGTCGACGAGGGTTTTGCGATAAGCCGGATTCTGTCTTCCTCAAAATGTTCGACACATCTTAAGGGAGGCGTTCATTCCTCTGGGATCGTCGTTACCGACAACCTCTAGCGAACTTACCCGAGAGCCATGTGCGGGTCGCACTTAACGCTCTCCTATTTGTTCTTGCTCCACGCAGAGTTTGGCTGTTTTCACTCCGGCGGCTCCCCTCGTGTCTCCCGTTCCCGACACGTGGATCAATGCCCCGGACATTCTCTCTGTTCCACTGTTCCTCACCTTGCGGTGGGGGGTCGTTAACCCCTGCGCTACCCTATGGAGTCCGGACTTTCCTCAACGACTCAAAAAGAGTCATCGCGATCGCCTGCAAAACCGCCGGTAGTATAACACAGTCTCAGAATGACGCAACGTGCACTAATTTCGAAATATTCGGCGCCCACCAGCCGATAGGCTTTAAAGGGGGAAAAATGGAACCCAAACACTCCCAACAACGAATTCAGGCCCGGGCGATCCCCTTGGCCGCGAAACGAGACTATCTCGCACGCAAGGCCCTGCTCCTAGCCGCCTTGGCTTTGGGCACCTATTTGGCACTCGTGCCGATTATTCACCGACTCGCTGATTAGGGGACTTGGAACCGACAGGGTTTCTAAATAGCCCGAGCGCTCCAGCGAGCATTCCTAGCACGTAAGACACGTGTGTCCCTGCCGTTAATACAATCGCTCGAAGACGCGTCGAGTGCGGGAGCTTTCGATTGCGAAGCAGGACGCCGCCAATGGCGACCAAAAGGTAAAACGCGATCAGCAGCGCCAACGGGACCAGCTCCCCGCGGAGCGCCAGTAGTGCCGCCAGCAGCGCCAAAAAAAACAGGGGGATCAGTGCGCCTTTCAGCGAGAACACCGCGCTTGGATGTTTTCGCATGACCTCGATTTGCCCCCATCCATAGCGAAACATTCGACTCCACCACGCCCGCTCACTGAGATCTTGGCGATGAATGACTGGAGCGGTTCCCAGTAACCGAAGCCGACCCTCCGAACGAAGGCGCCGACTGAGCTCAAGGTCTTCGCACACGACTGTGAAGCGCGTGTCGTAGCCGCCGACTCGTAAAACGGCCTCACGTCGATAGAGAACAGCGCATGAGGAGAGGTGGTCGACATCACGAAAGCCGCCGGATTGCTGAAGCGCTTGTGCAGATCCCAGGAAATTCCAAGGCGCCTGGAACAGCGCCCACAACGCATCTTCAAAAGCCGACTCTCCAAGAGGAGGCCGATTTGAAGAAGCCACTGCCACCACGCTTTGATCGCGATCAAGTTCCGCCACCAGATCGGCCAGCCAAGTTGGCGGAGCCTCAACATCTGAGTCGACAAAACCGACATAGCGAGCTTCGCTCCGCACGACGAGATCCCGTGCCGCTGCAATTTCCCGGGTCTCCCGACGCAGATACGAAGCGCCGTGCCGTTCGGCCAAAAACTTCAGCCAATTCGATGTGCCATCTAAGTGACCACTGTCCGCGTTGCCGTTGTCGATCAGCAACGTTTGAAAAACAGGCGCCCCCTCTTGCTTCGTCAACGACACGAGAGTTCGCTCAAGCAGCTCGCGGTGTCGCGCCGTTGGAATGTAGGCAAGCACGCCAATGGTGATCATCTCACGCGATTCTAGGATGACGAGCAGCACGTTGCCAAGGAAGCAGGTTGCCATAGGAAACCGCCTGCGAATAATGTCTGGGGCATGGCCGAGTGGATGCTTTGGGGTCGCTATGGCGGCTCGATCCAACTGGGGTCGGCACCGCCGCCCCGCCTCTATCTCATTCCCTTGAGTTCTTCAATTGAACACGAGGGCCCACTTGCGCCCGAGATGGGTCATCGCAATCGCAATGAGCGAACACTTGAAGGAGTGACGCGTGCATTGGATCGCGCCGTCTCGGGCGAGTTTGATGGCGTCATTTTTCCATCGGCCATCTTGTCGCGCGAAGATCGCCACGAAATCTTCTCGCGCTGTCAAAGCCGCGGCCTCAAAGTTGTCCACCAAGTGACCAACGAAGCTCTGCAGACCGAGGCCTTCACAGGGTTTCGCTTCGCTTTGAACGAGTCGGCCGAGGCACCGGAAACAGATCCTGGCGTTGCACGTCTCGACGAGTTGATGCGACGCCTGGATGCGGGCGACGCACTGAACTTGGTGTTTGGAGCCAAGTCCACGCTGCGAGACACCCTCTTTGCACGACTGACACGCTGGCCAGATCAGGTTTATTTCACCTATTCCGTCCGCGCCAAAGACCCCGTGATTGAGCTGCTGCACGGTCTTCAGCCATTTGTGCGCGAGCGTCTTTTCTTTCACTTCCCTTACCACCTGGAATTTGGCGACGGCCATCTCAGCTGCCGCGAAGTTTATGAACTCACCGAGCTCATTCATTCGCGAGTTCCAGGTGTAAAGGTTCGCCCCATGCTGGGCACCGAGAATTTCGATCCACGCGTCGATCCCGAACTCGAGCTCGAGCCCACACACACGCCACAATTTCAAACGAAGGTTTCTGGCTCCCCACTAAGAAGCTCGACACCGCTTGCCGTTACCACGAACGCCTACGAGGTCTCGGTCATCATACCGAGTTACAACAATCGCGACTACCTGCTGAACACCATCAAACACCTCGCCCGCCAAGATCTGCCGCGCGAGCGTTACGAGATCGTTGTCGTCGACGATGGTTCAAACGATGGAAGCTTCGAGGCTGTTCGCGAACTGGTGATGCCCTTAGACGGCCAACTCAATTTCAAATACATTTTTTCGCCTCGGCTGAAGCCTCGCAAAATGGGCGACGCCAACTACCGCGCCGGCATCTCCCGCAACCTCGGCGTGAAAAACGCAGATGGACGCATCTTCTGCTTCCTCGATTCCGATATCCTCACTCCGCCCGGATTTCTTCGCGATCTCATCGACAAACATAAACGTCATGACGTGATTCAATGCAAACGCCTGAATCTCGTACGCGACAAAAGTGACGCCGATATCCGCTTTGAGGAAATCGACCCAGCAAAAGACACCTTCTTCACCGAAGGCGGCTATTGGGAACATTTCTATTCTCTCAAAGACTGGAGCAAGGAACCGTTCTTCTGGAAGTACACCTGCACTTACGGTCTTTCGGTTCCGGCCACTTTGTTTAAACGTGTCGGCTGGATTCGTCGCGGGTTTGTCTTCTATGGGTTTGAGGACGTCGAATTGGGTTATCGCCTGGCTAAGGTCGGATCGCGTTTCCACCTGAATGAAATGGTGACGTATCATCTGTTTCATCGAAACGAACGCTCCGAATTTCACAACTCGGACTACCTTCGACAGATGCTGCTCGCGAAAACAGCCCAGATTTTTTATCTCGGCCTGCTCGAACCCGAAATCTATTTTCATTTTCGCGGCCTGATGAAAGAGCAATTGCCGCTTTCAAGCCTCTTGAAAACCGGCGCACGAAAACTTGGCCTAACCCGCCTCGAGCGTAGCTTTTCCAGCTGGCTCTCGGCGAGACCCGGTTCCGACCACTCGACAAACGCGAAACTCGTCTGGCTGATAGTCCCATTCGTCGCAGTTTGGAATTGGCGATGGTTTATCTGGAAACACATTCAAGCGGGAAAAAAGAATCCTTATCTGCGACCAGCAGTGATCGCGATAGAAAAAATCCTGCGCACCATCGAATCGCTGTTTTTAAGAATGCGACGCGCACCCGCCGCCATCGCTCACTTCGGCAATGAAGCTTCAAGCCGACTTGGCCTGTGGAGAATCCGAGTTGCCTGGGAAGCGCTTCTTGGACAGGCATGGAGAATTACAGTTCCAGCCAAACGGATTGCGGCATTTCTTCAGCTATGGCGACTCAGAGTTGCCGCCCAGTGGATAGGCTCCCATCTCTGGAAGCTCAAAGTGCCGCTCATGCGAGTCTACGGCGCGACCCAACGTGCTCTAGCCAAGATTCCGTTTTGGAAACTTCGCGAATCGGCCAAATCCGCCCTGCAGCAGCTTTGGCGCATTCGGGTGATGCCGGAACGGCTGTATGGTACCGTGATGCGCGGCCTTGCTAAACTTCAACTTTGGCGTCTCCGAATTTGGATTGAACGTCTGCTTGCACAGTCATGGCGATTGAATGTGCTAGGCCAACGCCTTCTCGTGGAATACGCAAAGCTTGTTGGATTGACACGACGACTTCTTGGCTGGTCATACGGGCGCGCGCTGGAAGCCAGGACACTTTGGACCACGTCGCTTCGGCCGCAGCTCGCCAAGATTTT
>CAKQVW010000141.1 GCA_934277865.1 uncultured Pseudobdellovibrionaceae bacterium
TCTCCAAATCGACCTTTAAACTTTTTCGAGTGCTTCTTCATCAGCTCCGCGGCTTTTTGCTTTTGCTCGGGTGTGAGCTTGGCGTGGAAGTCCGCGAGCTTCGTCAGCCATTTGTCCATCATCTCCTTGCGACGAGTCTGTTGGTTGTCGATCAGCTTGCGAAGCTCCGTCACATCGGCCTTTTCGGCGAGGACTTGTTTTTCGACCTCTTTGGCTAGCTCCGCGCGCTGTGGGCGTGTGGACTTAAAGTCGGTCGCTGCTTCGTTTGCCAGTTTCTCAAGTTCGGCCTTTTGTGCCTCGTTGAGATCCAGCTTGCGGCTTACGTGTTTGACCACCTTTACGGCGCGTTCTTCCGGGCTGTGCTTACAGGCGGGCATCGCCCCCATGGCGACAACCGCCAAGGCTAAAACCGTGAGGCCACGGGTAAGAACATGTTTTGATTTCGGACTCTGAGTTTGCTCGTTCATGGAGTTCTCCTTTGTTATGAACTCTGTCATGAACCCAAGATAAAACGAGAGACGGTCGGAAGCTTTTCAAGCTGGAAACAGGTTGTAACAAAGTGTAGTGGGGCCTATCCAATTCGTATCTAGACGGACTAAGATGGTTTTATGACGATTCAAGCTCTAATGATTGACGACGACACCAGACTCGCGGCGCTGACCAAGCAGTACGTCGAGCCCTTTGGTATCGAGCTTGAAACGAAAGACCGTCCCTCTTTGGGACTCGAGGCACTAAAGAGCGGAAGCTTTCAGGTTGTCGTGTTGGACTTGATGCTGCCGGAGATCGACGGCTTTCAGATGCTAAAAAAAATCCGCGAGTTCTCGGAAGTCCCGGTCATCATGTTAACGGCCCGCGGAGAACTTACGGACCGTGTTGTCGGGCTTGAGCTTGGTGCCGACGACTATCTTCCAAAACCGTTTGAGCCACGTGAGCTTGTCGCGCGACTTCAGGCTCTGGTGCGACGTGCTTCGCGTGAAACAAAGGCGTCATCCGGTGTGAAACTGAAGTCAGGCCGGCTCGTACTTGATCGCAATATGCGCGAGGCTTGGTTCGCCGACGAAGCTTCACAGTCGGAGGCTCAAGCATCGGCGAAGACGGCTTTGCAGTTAACGACTTCGGAGTTTGCAGCTCTCGAGCTTTTGATGATGAAGGCCGGGGAGTCCTTGGATCGCGACCAGATCATGGAGGCTCTTCGCGGGATCGAGTGGGATGCCACGAATCGCGTGATCGACATCACGATGAGCCGACTTCGGCAGAAGCTGGGTGACGACCCTAAGAATCCGCATTTTATCAAAACAATTTGGGGAACCGGTTACGCTTTCATCGCTCCGGTCGAAAGCGAGGGGTAAGTGAAAGCGCTTCGCTTGACGCTAACGAGCAAGGTCATGTGGATTTTCATTGCGGCCTTGATCGTGCTTGGAGCTCTAGCATGGGGGTTTTCGAAACCGTGGCGTGGGCCGTGGCGCGATCAGTTACCGAAGGTGGCTTGGATCAATCTGCGCGCGCATCTTTCCAATGTCGTAAACGAGATCGGCTCCGACCCGACATCGGATTCCGCACAGGCTTTGCTGAAGGGGCTTCGGCTTCAGCTTCGCGTGAAACGTGCCAACGGGACGGATATCGAAACTCAACCGGGACTTCCGCCATGGACGGTTATTGAAACCGAAATTCGCAAGGAAGAAGAACGTTGGATGGAGAAACCCAAGTCGATGAAGTCTCGTCTCGGAGACTTTGTCGTCGGCCGACTGGGGGGCCGTATGTTCGCGGTTTTGGAAAAAGACGGCGACTACTACGCGTTCTTCATCGCTGGCCGAAATGAGTTTCAAGGCGGCTTAAGAGCCTTTAGTGGTTTTGTGTTTACGATCGCCTTTTTGTTGATCGCGATTTTATTGATGACCTCTTGGTTGGTTCGGCCAATGAAATCGCTGATCGCTGGGGTCAATGCGATTTCGGAGGGCAAGCTTGATACGCGAGTTCCTGTCGAAGCCAAGGGAGAGTTCGGGCGTCTTGCGGAGTCTTTTAATAAAATGGCGGATCGTATTCAAGCGCAGCTAAAGTCTAAGGACAGGTTGCTCATGGATGTGAGTCACGAGCTAAGAAGTCCCCTTGGTCGCATAAAGATGGCGGCCGAGATGTTAAAAGACGAGCGCTTGCAGCCGCAGATTCAATCCGACGTTCGTGAGATGGAAGACCTAATTACTGAGCTTCTCGATCTCTATCGCCTGCAGGGCGGTGGCGCGAATGGCCTTGGGCACGGTGGACATCCAAAGACGGAGATCACAGTCGAAGACCTTCTTAAGCAAACGATATCTCCACTCTTAGAAGGCAAGCCTGGTTTGCGATATGAGATCCACGGCGGTGAGGTCAAGGTGCTTGTCGATGTGAAGTCGATGGTTCGGGCCTTTCGCAACGTGGTCGAGAATGCGCAGAAGTTCTCGCATCATCAATCGCGTCCAGTTGAAATTCGGGTCAGGACGATTGATCAACAGGTGGAGATCGAGGTCGAGGACTTCGGGATCGGGATGTCGGCCGATGAGGCGGCAAGGATCTTTGAACCGTTTTATCGATCGGACACGTCGCGGGTGAGAGAGACTGGCGGTTATGGCCTTGGGCTTTCCCTGTCGCGTGCGATCTTGCGGGTCAGTGGCGGTGATCTTCAGGTTGCACGTACGGAAGCTGGTCGCGGCTCCTTGTTCCGATTGAGTTTCCCGATAGCTCGGGCCGGTTAACCCGGCTCCGTTTAAAATTTCGTGACGCCGCTTGTATGGGCGTGAGTCAATGGACTCATGAAAAAGGGTCTAGCTAAAAAACTCGCCGAATGGGAGAAAGCAGGGCTCGTTCGGCAAGATCAAGTCACTGCTATTTCACAGTACGAACAAAACCAGCCAGAGAGTCATTGGGTTTTGTCGGGCCTCATGATTCTTGGAGTCGTGATTATCGGGATCGGCGTGATCTCTTTGATTGCGGCAAACTGGTCGGAGATACCGGACGCCCTGAAACTTGCCGTCGACTTTCTGGTTTTAGGTGGAATTGGCTACGCGATCTTTCGAGCGGCACATTCCTCGGACTCTGGACGTCGCGAGATGGCTTTCAATGCCTGGATCGTCGCTATGCAGGTCGCGGCCCTCGCTTCCATCGGACTGATTTCTCAGATTTATCACACGGGCGGAAAGCTCTATCAGGCGATTTTATTCTGGTCGATACTTGTCGCGCCTCTTTCCTTGATTGCGACGAGGTTTTTTCCTCCGATGTTCTGGATGGGCGGACTTTTGGGAGCCATGACCTGGGCGGTGATGGACTCCGGGGTTTATAGCTCGTTGTTCTCGCGTAGCCCCGGATACGTGGCATTTTCTTTGACGACATTCTGCCTGATGCTCGCCGTGCTCGCTCGTCTTTTTAGCCGAGGCGAAGAATGGCCTCTGACACGAGTCGCGCGCTTTTGGACGTCCTATATCGGAATCGGTGCGCTTTTGTTTTTAGAATTCGCCGGTCGTGGGCGTTATGAAGCTGAGTTCGTTCCCATGTACTTGGGTCTTGTGTTCTTGGCGATTTCCCTTGGCGGAATCGTCTTGGGCAGAGTTTATAACCGCTTTCAGCGTCTTTCGATGATGACGATGCTCTTGTTCTTCACGACACTTGCTCACATTCAACACCTTGGCTCAGGTGCCGGATATGACGGTCGAGGGGGCGAGTGGTTGGTTCGTGTGGGGCTTGTTATTCTCACCTTGCTTGCCGCGGGCGTATTCGCTGCGAGTCTGCGTGCTGAGCGGACGTTTCAGCTCATCTTGGCGATCATAGGTATGCGTCTTCTGGGGGTTTACTTCGAGGCGGTTGGTGGACTTGCCGCTACGGGAGTTGGTCTTATCGTGTCCGGCGGAATCGTGATCGGCATGGGATGGCTTTGGAACAAGTATAGAAAGACGATTCAAGTTTGGGTCGAGGAGTTGTCGCGATGACAAACGCAGTGAATCCAGTTTCGTCAGATCTTCGCGCGAAGCTTTTGATTTTCGCTATCGTGTTTCCGATTGTCCTCTTGTTGGGCTTCATGCTTTACAAGCAACGAGTTGTTTCGCAAGGGGAGCGCGTTGTTCTAAAGATCGTGGGCTACGACCCACGCGATCTGCTCTCTGGTCATTACTTGATCTACAATGTCGAGTACGGCGTCGCCACGACTTGCTCACATGATACAAACTTGGCTGCCGCCTATGTTTGTTTGGAAGATAACGCTTTCCGCTTCGGCCCAGTGCGAGACTGTAATTTGGCGATTGCGGGCCGGTGTGAGAACTCAAGGTTTGTTGCGGGAATCGAACGGTTCTACGTTCCGCAGGAGAACGCACAAGAGCTAGAGAAGCATGTGATGGGAAGAGACGCTTCGATCGAACTTGCTATAAAAAATGGTCAAGCTCAGGTGGTTGATCTCTTGATCGAAGGAAAGAGCTGGCGAGAAAAAATAAAGGAGCCGGCTCCATCAGAACCGGCTCCATGATCGCGGGCGCCCGGCGGGCATCCGACTATACTCCCATTAAGGAAGACCCGCTTGGTCTTTGAACTCGCGCAGGAATTGCGCAGGTGTTTTGCACGTGCTTGGGTTGTCTGGCATGTTTGGTGGCCCTTTAACTACTTCAGCCAGCTTTACGCGAACTTCAGCAGAAACACGATCGTCGAGGTTCGAGATCGAACGATAGACCAGGCGCTTCACCGGTGCGGCCGGTGATGCTTGATAGTCCTTAAGCTCGAGCATGATCTTGGTTGGTGATCCGAACGGAACACCGTGAGTCACGCAGCCAGTTGTTGGGTCGCGACGGATCTGAATGCCGTTGAACTCTGTCACCAACATCACCGAGCTGTCGCCTATGCAGTCGACACGAACCGGTTCGACAACATACTTGTCGATGTCGTTTGCCGATGCCAAGAATGCGAGTGTCTCGACGTAGTTGTTTGCTGTCCACTGACCGTTTTTCGCGGGAACAACTGGCTTCAACTGAGGCATGAGTTCAAGCAGGCCGGCGATCGAAGAGTGCCAGCTGATGTAGTCCGGATGGATTTGCTCGAGCTGATCTTTTACATTCCACCAAGTGAATGCTTTGAGATGCGAGAGCGCGAGCTCGGCATTCAACTCTTGAACTGTTCCAAGTTCACATGTTCCCAGTTTGTCGAGACGTTTTAGGCTGTAGTAATCCGCAGGAACCGACGTACGTTGTGCGAAGGCTTCGTTGCCTGCTGTGGAAAAGCTAGCTGCGGCGACTAGCCCCAGTGCTAGAACAAATTTCTTCATTTCAAATATCCCCTCTGTTGGTTGGTTTTAGTAACACTTCCTGGAGTCCGATTCGGATCGGATACAGCTCCAAAACTTTTCAATGTCGGAAATCTCTTTTGCCAGATTCGTCCAGCTCTGCTGCTGGTTGATTCGGCTCGCCACATCCAGCGATTCGGCGGCTGTGCGCGTGCTGACTTTGGCGCTTGCGCCAAAGTATCCAAAGTTGATGATGTTGTTTGTAAAAGGCGAAGCCAGTGACTTCTCGACAAATGGTGTGAGGCCTTTAGGAATCTGAGTTGGCAAGACACGGGAATTCGGATCACGTAAGTTGCTCGATTGATGGCAACTGACACAAGTCGTGTTGAAGAAGTGGGTAGCGGCGGGAAGATCGACGAGTTCCGCTGTCTCGAGTGTCTTCACCGAGCGACGTCCTGGTACCTGTTCCTGCGCAAACTGTAGATCGTCTTGAAAGATTGTCGCTAAGGTATGGCCATCAGGAGCTAGTGGAAGCTTTGTAGCGGCAGGATCTGGTGTGAGGCGACAGCTTGAATGAATATCGCATTTAAGGTCCTCGACACCAATCGCCTGGTAACTCGGGTCTTGGCGGAATTGTCGATTGAATTCGGTTTCCGACTTGATTCACTTTCCGCTGCGAACCAATCCGCCGGCAAATTTCCAGTGATTGATTTCGGTCTGAAGGATCAAGGTGATCGACTCGGTCTGCGGGAATCTTTTGTCAGCGGTCATGACCTGCGACTGCAGATTGCGTTCAAGCGCCCGCAGAATGAGCGCTCGAACATGGTCGGCGAGTGCTGTTTCCCTGGGTGCGTGAGTTCGCTGCTTAAGCCAGGATGGAGGCCAAGTGTTTTGCCGAAAGTTTCTGTTTGGTAGTGAGCTTCGCTTAAGTCCTGAAGGGCTTTGAGATCTTGAACGGCAGTTTGAAACTCGGCCGGCTCGAGGTTGGCCAAAATATGAATCGCTGTCGGGAGAGAAATGCCAAAGAGGTTCGATGGCTGAACCACCATTCTTATACGCGGCTGGCAGCCTGGATCGCGAGTGATGAGAAAGGTCGCCGGAGAGTTTGGGTGGCTTTCGCGTTCCGCGTGAATGACTTCACTACAATCTTCGATGCGAAACGAAGTCAGTTTCCAGCGTTTGATATCCGTAACGAATCTCGAGTCGACATAGGGAAGATCGTTGAAGTCCGGAAAGTCTGGCGTACCGGCCGGGTATTCGAATCGAAGAACTTGTTCGAAGATGTCGTCATCAAAAACACCAAGATCGCGAAGTGCGATAGAGGGATGAAGCCCGTTTGGTCCAACGGGCAAAAGCACACTTACGTCGTTCACGTCGAACCCACGTGTGCTTGATGCGCGCGTGATGGATGGGTGTGTTTGCAGGACGGCGAATAGCACGGCAACAGTCATTGAAACAGACAGGGCGACAGTCCGTGTGACAGTCCGAGCGAAAGTTCGAGCCGACTTCTTCATAAGCGCCCTCATACGGCAATCGATGGGCGCGGGGAACGAGAGTCCCATGACACGGCGGGCCTCTCTTGCGGATTTCGCGTCACAGAGACTTGAAACGAAGAAGCTCTTCAATAGCCGGTGATGTTGTGCGCCTAGTTCTTGGAACAAAAGGTGTATTCGATTTGAGAACATCAGAAGTTGTCTAGGAGTCCGACGAAGTAGATTTCGGCGTCGCTCTACGGTTACGAAGTGACCATTAGCGCCCCGTGTTTCATGTTATTTCCAATTGGTGATTGAACAAGTCGGACTCAAATCTGCACCTATTCATTCGATAGCTCATTCGATAGCAATAATATTGGAGTCGACCATGTCAATGAAGGTTCAGCGTTACACTTGTGCCATTTTTTGGCTCTTATCGGGATTCCTGTTGGCAGCATTCAT
>CAKQVW010000142.1 GCA_934277865.1 uncultured Pseudobdellovibrionaceae bacterium
AGACGGGCCCCTACGAAGTCATCGTCTGCGACCCGCCGACCTTTTCGAACTCAAAGAAAATGGAAGGCACCTGGGACGTCGCGCGTGATCATCGCTGGCTGATCCAAAAGTGTCAGGAGTGTGTGAAACCCGGGGGCACGCTGATCTTCAGCGCCAATCGGCGCGATTTTCGACTCGACCCAGATTTGGACCATCTGGCGCCAGGCCCGATTAAAGACATCACGAAAGAAACGCTACCCAAAGATTTTCGCGATCTCAAAATCCGAAAGGTGTTTCGTTTTTATTCGTGATAATCGAGATCCTTGTGGAAGGACTCTTCGAGCTTCCACAGCGCCGTCAGTGTCACGGATAACGTGATCAATCCCAAGATGATCGCAGTTGAGACAACCCCAACTCGAGGCGAGCCGTACTGAAACCCAGCCGTCAGCGGAATCACGGCCCCGCGAACAAAGTTAGGTACACTAGTCGTAACGGTGGACCGAATATTGGTTCCGAACTGCTCGGCGGCGACTTGAATGAACATGGCCCAATAACCAACACCGATGCCCATCAAAACGCACGTCGTGTAAAAGCCAGCCGTTGAGGTTGCTCCATGATTGAGCGAAAGGTGTAGCGCCACGCCGATCGTGGAGATAATGAGAAACGCCAAAATCGTTTTCTTGCGACTCTCGAGATACTGGCTGACCAGACCACTTGAGAGATCACCTATTGAAAGTCCGATGTAGCCATACATGACGGCCTTGCCGGCAGTCGGCAGGTCGATCATCCCCATGGCTTTTCCAAACTCAGGGGCAAACGTCAGCAAGATCCCGACGACATACCAAATCGGAACCCCGATCAGAATACACGACAGCAGCTTCACAAAACGGTCGCCACTTTTGAAAAGGATAAGAAAGTTGCCGCGATTGCTAGCCGTTTTTTTGGCCTTATGAAACATCCCGGACTCGGTAACACCCACGCGCAAAAGCAAGATCGCAAAACCCATGATGCCGCCGATGAGATAAGCGGTTCGCCAACTGACCACATCGCCAAGCAAAGCTCCGAACACGGCCCCAAGGATGCCGACAGAGGCCACGATGGTCGTGCCAAATCCTCGAATTCTCTTCGGCATAATCTCCGAGATCAACGTGATCCCGGCCCCTAGTTCTCCCGCCAATCCAACTCCAGCGATAAAGCGAAGAACGGCGTACTGTTCGATGTTTTGCACAAAGCCATTCAGAAAGTTTGCCGCCGAATACATGATGATCGAGCCAAAAAGAACAGAGAGTCGACCGCGCAGGTCGCCCAATATTCCCCACAGAACTCCACCAATCAGCAGTCCCGCCATTTGAATGTTAATCAGCAAAACACCCTTTGAAAGGAGATCTGCCTCTTGAAAGCCGAGGTCTTTTAGCGACTGAACACGAACGATCGAGAACAGCAGCAGGTCATAGATGTCGACAAAGTAACCTAAGGCTGCGACCAAAACCGCTAGCCATACCTTTTTGTCGACAGACTTTAGCTCCTCGCGCGTGATTGGCATCGCTCGCTCCCCATGGCCCTTGTTAACAGAATGATGAGCAGACTTTGTCACTGCCTCGCGCCTATTGTCACTCGGAAGACCTTCCGGCTATAGAGGACCAGCCCCAAGAGCGTCGTATCTTCTGACATCTCTGAAATCAGTTCAGGCGATCTGCAATTAAAAAAATATGGGCGAGTGCCCGGAGAGTGGCTCAGGCAAAGGCTCTTGTCCGATTCGAGGGCGATTCGGTGGCCCTTGGTTTGCTCCGACTTATCCTGCGGGACGTGCGCAGCAAGTAGCGAAACGTGGAAGCTTCAAAGTTTTGGCGGGCTCTGGACCCCTCCCCCCCCAGATCCCTAGGATTCGCGGCGACGTGAATTCTCCCAGAGGCCGCCAAGACATTGAGACGAAGGGCTGCAAAGACTTTGGTGGGTTGCCCCCCAACACACTGAGGTCGTCTTTGGACCCCAAAGACCGTCCCGCATTTTCCTATTAGGCCTGGCCGCCTTCAACTCGATCTGTAACTGGAAACAGCTGAATATTCATCTGATACACGCGCTCGCCCTTGGTGGTTTCGCGCTTCACCATGAGATCCTTCTGGATCCGCTTGCGAAGCTGGCGAAGTTCAAAACGAACCTGCTCGAACTCGGCTTGCGTCATAGCGATCGTCATCGCACCAAACTCACGCTCTTTGGGCGAGTCTTTAAAAAGCGATTCGATGCCTAGGTAAATCAGCTCGGCCTGTAGTTTGCGAATCACCTCGACCGGCAAGTCTTGCGGGGACTCAATCAAATCGCGGCCCTTTACAAAACGACCGGTCTCCTCGCGAAGGCCACCATTGTCGACAAGCTTCTTCAACTCGCCGCGAATATCTTCTGGCGACGTTTTTGCCCGCATCAAACGATAGAGTTCGTCCGGGTCGAAACTCACGCCATATTGCTCGACCATGGCAAATAAGACCCAGCCCATCCAGCCCGGAACTTTGTCGAATGCCTCTTGGCTGATCTCACCACTGGCGAACGAGCGACGCGCACGAAGATCTGCAAGCTCCTTCAGATAGTGATTGCGCTGAATCGGTTCAGTCGCTTGGCCGTAGTGAACCAAGGCACGAAACTCTTCCGATTCCGCCTTCTGCAGACGAAGCGCACGCGCAAAGCGCATGATCATGTCGTCAGACAGGTTGCGACGGCCTTCAATGATGAGCTTCAAATAATTAGGAGACTTGATATCGGCCGCTGCCGAAAACGCCGAATACGAGTAGGCACGAAGCCCCGTGCTTTCTGTTCGGCGACGATACCCATAGACATCTTTCAGGTATTGGCGGAAATCTGTGTATGTGCCTAGGACTGGCGGCCCCTGAGGAACGGGAGGAGCCTGAGCGACCTTCGAAGCTGGCGGTGCCTGAACAGGTGCCATCGGCGGCTCGGATTTTGGTGCTGACGCCACTACGGGCGGCGGAGCATCCATCGCCGCCGCTGCGGCAAGTGCTGCTGCCGTGGCGGCTGAAACTGTCTTCAACGGTGAGGCTTCGGGTTTGGTTTCGATGGCCTTGCTATCTATGTCCGTGGTTTCCATGGATAGAGGCTTTCACCGAGTCTTTTGAATGACAAGAGATTGCGCGACGTTGGAAGCGTCGCGCAGATTTCAAGTTTGATTCGATGAGCGTTTTAGAGGCGAATCACTTCACCGGTAGACGAAGCTGAGTCGTCGGCGTGTGGATTCTCGCCACTGTCAGCGTGACGTTGTCCTCTGTCGCGCCAGATGCCGCACTGCGAACCGTGAGCTGCAATTGGAGATTGCCGCGGCCGTCGTTCTTTAAGAGTCGCGCGTTGCGGATCGTGTCAACCAGGCGACCCTCAACAGGAATGACTTGGCCCTCGACCACTGTCAGCGCCGGCGAAACCACCGCTGCCACATTCACAACATCTGTTGAGCGCGGTTTTGCAAGCGGCCCCGTGATCTGCAGCTGGTCGTAACCACGAACACCTTGTCCAAGCAGGAGATCAAAGTCCATCGTCACCCAGAAGTTCGAAGCGCCACCGATGGTTTCCGAGGTCGTCAGCGTGAGCTTATTCACCACGTTTGCACCACGCGGATTTTTCGTCGTGTTCAAGAGCAAATTCATCAGACGATCGTATTCCGCGTTTTTCGAAATCCCAGGCGCGTTACCCTCGATGAAAAGGCTCGCACTTGTATGACGAGCAAGCATGTGTGCCGTGCGAATCTTGCCGTTTCCTGCCGACGCATCTTGAACTTTGACGTGCACAGTTTTGCAGCCGCCGGAAATGTCCATGCAAGCCACGTCCGCCATGATATAGGGATCGCGCGACAATGCACCAACACGAAATTGCATCACATCCGTGACATCACCTTCCATGTCGACTGTCGCCTTGCGACCATTTCGAAGATATTGAAACGAAAGCAAACCGCGACGTGTTTCCCAGTTCACCGAAAAGTTCGAAAGCTGAATCGACTGAGCCAGCGCCCGATTTTCTTTGCGTGACTCTTCGTCGAGTTGCGATTCGTAGTTGTTCACCAAGAGATAAAGTTGCTCACGAAGTGTGTCCTGACCGGCACCCGTATAATAGAGGGTTTCTCCGAGGCCAGACTGAATATCGCTTGCCACACGTTCGCCAACGACAGCACCAGCGGCCATGACTTCATTCTTACGCGCGAAGATCTGATCTGGAGTCATGCCTGACGGATCGTAGTAGACAACGGAGTCGACACGCGAATCCATCGCACGAATTTTTTCTGCCGCCGCTTCCGGAGTTTCAATTGTTCCACCTGGTCCCGGATCTGGCTCACGTTCGCCAAGCTTTCCCACTTCTGTTGTTCCGAGATCTTGAGCCGCGCCATGGGTTGCGGAAGTCCCCGACTGCCCGTCGAGTTCACCCGATTGCCCTGGCTTAGCCGGCTGGCTTCCCGCAGCTCCTTTTACGGGAGCGGATCCAGGATTGGGTTTCGCGCCCTCTTGCTTACCACACGCTGTTGTCAGTGCGAGAGCCGCAGCCACCGCAAAGATCGCTTGCATATATAGGTATCGCGATTTCATTTCATCCTCCCGGATCCTTCGTCCTATCCCTCGGGATGAGCAATGCCGATGCCCCGATTTTCACGGTCGAAAACGAATTGAACGAGGACCGAAGAAGTTTCTCGCAGTTGCAGGAACGAGACACGTCGCTGGCCGGCCCCTTTTCGTCACTCTTCGCATCGAACCTGGAATCAAATTCACAGCAAGCTGATTCGTTAGAAATTCGACACCTGTCAACGAAGTAGACACTGAAAAATCACCCGGCAAAAATCTTTGCATCAAGATGAGACCCGCTATTCCAAAGGAGATTCCGTCTAGTTAGACTGAGTTCAGTTCTGCACACGCTCTCAATAACGGTACGTAGTGTTGCCAGACTAGACAGACAAGGACGAAGGGGGATCCAAATGGCAAACAAGACCACACCAAAAGTGCGAATCATCAAGAAGCAGTACACACGTGCAGAGGTTCTCGAAAGCTTGATCTACGAATTAAAACCGTTCGTGATCTTGGCGGCCGGTTTCGCAAGCGCTGTCTACTTCACGCAAGAACACAATCAAATGGCGAAGTATCTCAGCCTGGCGATCATCGGCTGCGGCGTTTCGATTCTCTACTGGCGGGCAAAAGAACGCGGCGTGATTTCGTAAGCGCCCGATCCTTCAGGTCACACGTCGAAGATGCGAGTTTCAATTTGATGATCTCGAAGCCAACGTCGATGCAGGCGAGCTTCGGGATCGTACTTTTCTACGAGATCCCAAAAATCCTTTGAATGATCCTGATGTTTGAGATGCGCCAATTCGTGGATCACGACGTAATCAATCACAGCCTCGGGCGCAAAAATGAGTTTCCAATTGAGACTCACATGCCCTTCCGAAGAACAGCTTCCCCACCGAGTCTTCTGACGCCGAAACGAAATGCCACTTGGCCGCATGCCCATTTGGCCTGTCCAATACCGAACACGATCCGTCAAATGTAGCCTCGCCTCGGCTTCCGCAAAACGACAGAGCGCACGGGCGATGGAATCCTCAAAACCTTCGGGAGCCGCGGCGACCCGCGCATGAACCTCTGCCGAAACCCGCGCCAAAAGAAGATCTCCAGCAATTTCGAAGCGCAAAACGGACGACAAGGCTCCGTCGTCTTTGCGTTCGCTCGCTGCGCCCGAAAGGGAAGATTCGCAAGAATCCAAGATCTCACCGGTGTCGCGATTTTCAAACACGACACGACGGTGCTCGCCATAAACACGAACGAAAGCTCCAGGACCTAATGTCCGTTTTGGCGCGCGAGCTTCGAGTTTCTTTTTTTGACTGGCGACCCAGTCCCAGTTTTCCAAAACAAATTCATGGATCAGCCGAAGCGGCATTTTGCTAGGAGCCGTGACCAAGATTCCCGAGTCAGACACGGTGAGTTTCAAACGAGACGCGACTCGACGACCAAACACCTTTTGGCCAGGACGACGAAACTTCAGCACCACTTTCAGCGGTTCTTTGTCTTTCAAACTGTCTGGCGGATCTATCAGAATTTCCATCGACGACGACAAAGCTGTGCGGTGGTACCGCTTGTGCATTGAGAGCTGGTTTTTCTATCCACGTTAGGCCTGGCTATAACGATCTTTACCATAGGACTAAAACATGACGCGAATTCTGACACTTTGAAGCCTTTTGCTAATTTCTTCAACATCCTTTGCGGATTGTCCAAACGAAAAGTTTAAAGCCCTCACGCGTCAGTCAGAGGCGGCCAGTCAGCAATCGAAGCAGCTCAATTTTACTGCCCAATATCTGTACGAGAAGATCAGCGAAAGAGGAGGGCCGTATTTCAACAATCAGACGCTTGGATTGCTATCGCTGGAGACAAGAAACGCGGCTTTGCGATCCGCTAACCAAGCCGCAAAACTTCAAATGGAAGCTAGCAATCTCCTACTTTCCTGCATAGAGAAGTAAGACTTTAGAGAAGCCAGGCAACAGACCCGTAAGAAAATTTCTCCTAGAAACCAAAGCATGAAGCAGTCGCCTTTTGATAAGTTAGATCCCGACGTGATTTTGAGTGCGTGTGAGGAATTGGGATTTCGACCAACCGGCGAGATCTCGCAACTCAATAGCTATGAGAACCGTGTGTTTGATATCAAGGTTGAGGCCGACTCACGCCTGGATGAGCGCACGGGCCCTAGGCCGTCGGTGATCGCGAAATTTTATCGACCAAGTCGCTGGTCGAAACAGGCGATCCAAGACGAACATCTTTTTTTGGCGGACCTCCAGGCCGAAGGTATTCCGGCAGTGGCTCCCTTCGCAGATCCACGACAAAACGGAAAATCCAATCCCGGCGTCGAATTTTCCTTTCATCACGAGGGTTTCATCACCGCACTTTTTCCCAAGCGCATGGGGCGCATGCCTCAGGAGTTTGTAGGGAACGAACTTGTGCAAGTTGGTCGCTTGCTGGCTCGCGTGCACAACGTCGGTGCTCGTCGCCCGGCTCCTCATCGCCCACATCTCGACGCCGAAACCTATGGCGACAAGGCGCTCGCGCGACTTGAGCGCGTGGTGTATCCGGAAATGTGGGCGCGCTATCGCGACGCCGCCGAAGCGCTTCTTGATTATCTCGAC
>CAKQVW010000143.1 GCA_934277865.1 uncultured Pseudobdellovibrionaceae bacterium
ACTTCCGCCTCTACGGCAGGCGAAAGAAAATTCTTTTATTCGTAATCGACACGCACGATGTGATGGTTTTGCACCATCACCCGCAGCTTGCGCGTGGTTGGGCGCGACGGGTCGACCACGAGATGCTCCACGGGGACATCAGCGGCACGCAAAAGCTGTCGAAGCTGATCGGCCCCCACGTCCTGGCCGACGACCGAGACCAAGCGCGGAACCCCGCCAAGACCGCTGATATTTTGGGCAACGTTGGCAGCAAGTCCCAGCCTCGCCTCTTCTTTTTCTACCTCGACCACCGGAACCGGCGCCTCCGGACTGATCCGACGCACCTGGCCCAAGGTGTACTCGTCGACACCGACGTCACCCACGATCACGACCTCGCGACCGTCCAAGCGAGAAAGCCCCGCCGTCAGAGTTTTTGTGAAATCCTTCATGGCCATACGAGTCACTTGCATGGTGTGAAAAGATCATGAAGTTGCCGTAGGTGGCAAGCTTCACTTGCCAAGGCAATCGGGGTCTTCTCTAATGGCGGGGCAAAAGTGCGACCACTAGTGAGAATTCCAGGGAGACTGTCATGAACCATTCCGGCGCGAGCCATTCCGGCTCGGCACAAGCTACGAACGAACAAACTCATGTTTATCAGGCCAGCGAGGAGCTCTATCGCGGTGAGATGTTCGACAACACCATCAAAATTCTTGAGGAGGCCGGAAAGGTCATCAACTGTGACCCGAACGTGCTGACTCGGATGAAGCGCCCCAAGAAGGCGATCATCGTCTCCGTTCCTGTGCGCATGGATGACTACACGGTTCGTACCTTCACGGGCTACCGTGTTCAACACTCCTCGACGCTTGGTCCATACAAGGGTGGCATTCGCTATCACCAAGACGTCACGCTTTCGGAAGTTGCGGCACTGGCAACGCTGATGACGTTTAAGTGTTCACTACTGAATCTCCCCTTGGGCGGCGGTAAAGGTGGGATCACTGTCGATCCACTGAAACTTTCGCGCACGGAGAAACAAAATCTCACTCGCCGCTACACCTCGGAACTCGGCACATTGATTGGCCCACAGGTTGATATTCCGGCGCCTGACATGGGCACCGACGCACAGACCATGGCGTGGATGATGGACACCTACTCGCAAGAGATCGGGTCCGCACAGCCTGGTGTTGTGACTGGCAAGCCTGTGGAAATCGGCGGCTCGTTGGGCCGCAACGGCGCCACTGGACTCGGCGTTGTTTTCATCGCGGAAAAAGCGCTGGAAAAAATGGGCAAAAAAATGAGCGGCACCACAATGGTCGTTCAAGGATTTGGTAACGTCGGAAGTCACGCAGCTCTCTACGCTCACCAGCGCGGCGCCAAAATTCTGGCCGTGAGCGACGTTTCCGGCGGACTTCACAATCCAAACGGCCTCGACATCCCAGATCTTTTGAAATACGTCGCGGAAAAGAAAGTCATCAAAGGCTACCCTCACGCCGATGCCATTTCGAACGAACAGCTTCTTGAGCTGTCGTGCGACGTGCTTGCACCTTGCGCGATGGAGAACCAAATCACAGAAGCGAATGCGGGACGCATTCATGCGAAGATCGTCGTCGAAGGAGCCAACGGACCGACAAGCGGTGGCGCCACGAAGATCCTCCACGAGCGCGATATCCTGGTTTGCCCAGACATCTTGGCCAACGGCGGAGGCGTTATCGTTTCGTACTTCGAATGGGTTCAGAGTCTTCAATACTTCTTCTGGACAGAAAGCGAAGTGAACGAGCGCATGCGACAAGTGATTGTCGGTGCATTCGACAAAGTGTGGGAATTGAAAACCGAGAAGAAGATCGACATGCGTACTGCAGCGATGGGCCAAGCCGTTCGTCGCCTTGAGCGCGCGATGCTTCTCCGTGGTCTCTACCCTCGCTGATCGAGAACTTCGACGTGGCGATCAAACCTTGGCTTTGGCTTCCGGCTCAAGTTTCCCATGATCTGGCGCCGCTGGCTTTGGAACTCGGGGCGTTTTTCACAACGCCCTTGAGTGCCAAAGAGCGCCAGGTGTGTTCGCGCACCTGGACTCGCAAAGGACATCGCATCCATTTTGAAAATCCCCTTGGTATCGCAGGCGGCGTCGACAAAGACGGTCGCCAAGTTCACGGCTGGCAACACTATGGAGCTGGCTTTGTGGAAATCGGCACCATCACGCCTCGTCCACAGTCGCCCAATCCCGGCAAGATCATGGCACGTATCGAAGCGAAAGAGGCACTTTGGAACCGAATGGGTTTTCCTTCACCTGGCGCCTTGAAAACACGTTCCTACCTGCGCGAGTTTCGTCTGACCGAATCGAGAAAACTCCGCGCTCAAGACACAACACAAGAGGCCACAACAGAAGCGCCGCGCTTTCCAATTTTTGCCAACATCGGAAAACAGCGTGAGACCACTCTCGAAAAAGCTGTTCACGATTACTTGGAACTTATTGAACTTTTCACCGCCAAATCGACACACATCGCAGGCGAAGCATTGGTTGACGGATTCGTGATCAACATCAGTAGCCCCAACACAAAAGGGCTGCGCGATCTCTTTCAACCCGAGCGCCTTGAAGCATTTTTGCAGCCCCTAGCCGAGCGCCTCATCGCATGTCGTCGCCCGGGACTCCTGAAATTGAGTCCGGACATGGACGATGAGACACGACTCGCGGCACTTTCCGCCGTCAGCCGTCTGGATCTCGACGGAGTGGTTGTGACAAATACGACCGCAAGTCGCCCCAAAGGCCTCACCCTTCCCGCAGAGGGAGGCCTCTCGGGACGGCCGCTGCAAACTCTGGCTCGCGAATTTCTTGTCAAGACGGTGCGTGACTTCGATCGCGGCGCGGTTTCGGCCTCTAGCTCGGAGAGCCATAGACTTGTCATCTCCGCAGGTGGCGTGCTGGACGGAGAAGAAGTAAAGTGGCGACTCGCGCATGGTGCTGACCTCGTCGAGACCTACAGTGGTCTGGTTTTTTCGGGACCAAGCTTCTTTCGCCAAAGTCTCAAGAACCTCGCTTGATACGAGGGCCCTCGTTAGCTAGTGTGGAAAGCTCATGGCTACCCCTACTCGCACACCTCCTCATGGAACACGTATTCAGCGCCCAGTCTGGATTCCCGTCGTCACCGCACTGATTCGTCGCGGCGAGCAGGTTCTCGTGGGCCAGCGGCCGCCCGGCCACACACTGGCTGGGCAGTGGGAGTTCCCCGGAGGAAAAATCGAAAAGGGCGAGTCGCCGGAAGCCGCGCTCAAACGCGAACTTTACGAAGAACTCGGAATCGAGGCCGAGATCGGCCCGCTCAGGTTTGCCGCGACTCACACCTATGGCGAAATTTCGATTTTGATTCTCTTTTACGATGTCTACTTCTGGAAGGGTGAACCCAAGCTGCAGCAACACACGGAACTTCGATGGACAACACCGCGCGAGTTCGTTCAGCTTCCGATTCCAGAGGCCAATCGCAAGATCGCCATGAATCTTGTTGAGATTCTCGAGTCGCCGACCAAGGCAGGCGATCCAAAAAAGGGGTAACGTGAGAATCGTCTTTCTATCTCGCGTGCTACCCTATGAACTTGGTTCCCCCCTTGAACGTCGCTTCGCCGGCCGACTTGCCGAACTGACGGATCTTGGACATGAAGTATTGATTCTCTCCCGCTGGCAAGAGGAGCTCCCCGAGCTTCAACTGGGAAAGCGCGTGGAGGTTCGATATCCATTTAGAAAATTTGCGGCCTGGGAATGGCCGCAAGCGCTCCCCTTAATATTGCAGTGGCGACCGGACCTCATTCACATCGTGGATCCAGGCCTCAGCGCAGGCCAACGCCTTCTTGGAGCCGAAGCCTCGGTCTTCCCTGTCATCGAAAGCCTACGGCGTGGGTTTCGCCGCCTGGCCCTGCCCCATGTTTTGGTTTCAACACTGGATGAGTCTCCCGAAATATGGGGCAGCATCGGAGCACGGCACATCGAAAACAGCTGGCTGAGTTTGCGTCCCTCGCTAGGAAAAATCACGGCCCAAGGCGGCCGTTTGGACTCAGACCGTGTCCGCGTTTTTCTTGCCGGCACCGAGACCGAGCGCGCTGGACTGGTTGATCTCATTCCGACCATCCTCGAAGCTCTTCGGCGTTGGCCGTCCTTAGAGGTGGGCTGCCTGCTGGATCGCGCCTCACTTTCCCTCGCCGACCGACGGAGACTGCTTCGGCAGGAGCGCCTCGCCGGTGAGGCCGCCTCTCGGCTTTTGCTGATTCCAAAGGCGTTTTCCGAAGAAGCACTTGAGACCCAAGCATGGGACCTTGGCATCGTGGCCGGCCTGACGCCCAAAGCCTTCCGTCGCTGGCAGGAACTCCTGGCGATGCCGCTGGTGATATCCGAGGGACAAAGAAGCCTGCTACCACAAGCTGAACCACGAGATCCGCGCTTGATGAGCGTGGTCTCTGAGCTCGCGTGGATTGAGCAGAGCCTCGCTGTCAGCCAAGACGCCGCGCTTCGCGACGCTGCCTGGTCGGCCATTCACGAGGGTGCGCATCTTTTTCTACAAGACGACGCAACCAACAGGATCTCGCGTTTGTACGCCACAGCCCTTGCAGAGAGCGCATCTCCCTCGTAGCATTGTCCGTGATGTCTCAATCGCTCACCGGATCGCTATTTGGGTCGCTTCTTGGCAAAAAACCGCCGCTGCCCAATCAGCTCAACATCGCGCTGATCTCGCAATATGCGCCGCTCATTCAGACGCGCCCGACTTCGGGACGAAGTGCGGGGCCAAGCTTTTTGCGCCTGATCGCACGTGGACTCGCATTTCGCGGGCACAGTGTCACGATTATCACTGGCGAAAGCATGGGCGGTGCCGCCGCCGTACGCGAAGCCGACGGCGTTCGTATCGTGAGCATCGCCCCCAGTCGCGCAACTCGTTTGCGCTCGCAAGCGCATCAGCCACGCTTCCAAGATCTGGTGAGATCAAAATTTCTCGAGCTTCACCGAGAAAATCCGTTTCACATCGTGCATGCCCTCGACAGCTCAGCCCTTCGGGTTGGCATGATCAAAAAAGAACATGGTTTTGCCATGGCCTACGACGTACAGGCGACACGCATGGCCGATCTGTTTGCCATCATGGGAATGGGACAAGAAACACTGGGCAGCATTCTCGGCACCGGCTTCAGCGTCGGCTGGAAGTTTGTTTCCACCTACTTCAGCCACGATCGTCAGCTTCTCTCAACCGCGGACGGTGTTTTTGTCGCAAGTCCGCGTGAGCGAATTTCTCTTGAACGCTATTACCTTTACCCGGATGCCAAGATGTACACAGTTCCCTATGGCATCGAGATCGGCGCTCTCAAGGAACTCACGGAGCTTCCAACTGAGGGCGATCAGCCTTGGCTGAAGATTCCAGAATCCGTTCACGTCGCGGTCACCGTCAGCGACATGAACGAAACCGGCGAGATGGTGAGTTTGCTGCGGGCCTTTGAACAGGTGGCGATTCGTAAACCAAATTCACGTCTCATTGTCATCGGCGATGGGCCACGTTTTAAAGAAATTGAATTTGAAGCTTTGATGCTCGCACTTGGTTCAAAAGTCATCTTCACTGGCGATTTGTCGCATGCGGATCAAGTTCACGCCATCTCTCGCGCAGACATCTTCGTCAATCTCTCGGCTCGAACTTCCGGTTTCGAGCCCTCGTTGCTCGAGGCGATGGCGCAAAAAAAGGTCGTCATCGGTTCGGAGATGAGTCCGATTTCGGCGATGATCGAACATGGACTCGAAGGTTTTCTCGTTCGTCCGGCCGATGTTTCAGAGATTCGCGATTTACTTTTGGCTGTTTTCGAAAAGCGGGTGCCGACCGAACAGATCGGCGAAGCTGCAAGTGCAAAAATCAACGCGCTGTTTGATCCCGAGAAAATGGTGGTTGAGACTCTTCGAGCCTACAGGTCCATTATCGCCGCGACGGGACGCTACAGGAGGACGGCATGAGCGCGATCGGCTCCCCAAGCGCACGTCGGCGCGAGCACATTCGTGGAAAATGGGACTACGACGTCGATCTTTCCAATGGGCGCGAGCGAACCGTTCACACGGTTAAACAGCTGGTCGGAACTCCCATTCCTTGGCTCATGGTCATGCTCCCCATCTTTTTTGCGACGTCTCGAGCCGCAACAGAGATTGCCTCTTGGGGACTGGCCTTTTTGATACTCTCGTATATTGCCAGCGATTCGTTTGCGAAAAATCGCGAATTTCGCTTCTTCCGAATTGGACCCGATATTGCCCTGGCTGTTTGTTTTGTCGCAGGACTTTTCAGTATCGTCTCCAGCCAATCGCTGGCCTCGAATTTCACGCAAAACAGTGGCTCCACGCTCGACTCGTTTGGTCTCATCTTTGAAGGCCTGGGGCAACTTCGCTGGATCCCCCTGCTCTATTTGTTTGTTTACGCCTGGGAGCTTTTCCCTGGCCTCAATCGCGTCATTCTGAGCCTCATCGGAGCCGTGACCGCGATTTCTCTGCTGGCTTGGATTCAGCACTTTCAAGGTGTCGATTGGCTAACCGGCGAGACCCTCACTCGCGCTCCGACTGGCGATGCACCCTATTTTGTACCGCGCGGTTTTTTTGGCTCAACCGAAGCTCTCGCCACACTGCTCGCCTGCGCACTTCCTTTTCCATTCGCCGCCGCTTGTCTTCGCCGCGAAGGTGACGAAACCGATCGCACCACTTGGATCGGGTTTGGACTTGCGGTGTTCATCTCGCTCGCTTTGGTCTTCACCTACCGACCCGAGTTTTGGTGGGCTGGAGTTGCCGGAATCGGAGCTCTGCTGCTCTTCCCGGGCGATCGTCGCTTCAAACTGATCCTGGCGACCCTCGCCTCGATCGCCGCTGTTTGGTTTTTTCTCTTTCTGGCCGGAAACTTCCTCGGTCAAGACGAGAAGTCGAGTGCCGCGCACTCGGCCTCCCTCTGGTCCTCGATCGTCGACGAACAAGCAAAGCGCGAAGAGCTGCATCGCACGCAGATGAACGCCCTCGTCACCGTGTGGGAAACCTCGCCGCTGCTGGGGGTCTCGGGCGCCGTCGAGGACCTGCAAGCCAAGACGACCAACTCGGTCGCTCGCTACGAAGCTGTGAATATCTATTTCTTGATTTTGGC
>CAKQVW010000144.1 GCA_934277865.1 uncultured Pseudobdellovibrionaceae bacterium
ATCTTCTCGTTCGCCATTATTCAATATCTTTTGCCTATCAAGTCCCTGCTCTTGCGATCTGGGATGAGTGTGTTGTTGGGCGGAATTCTTGGAAACGTCACCGATCGTATCGTAAACGGCTACGTCGTCGATTTCCTTTTGATTGGCTCACCAACACGCGCGACTCCCGCATTCAACCTCGCCGACGCCTTGCAATGGGTCGGCTATGCAATGATCGCAACCGCCTTGATTCGGGAATCTGAGATCCTCTGGCCGGCCGACAACACTCGAAAACGCCTTTGGGTGAATCTCAAATTTCAGTTGCGATACTGCTTCATTCTGACCGGGGTCGGATTTGGATTCGCAATGATCGCAGGAGTTTTCTCCTACACGTTCCTACGAGTCACGATCATCGACTTGGTTGGCAACAACGAGAAACTGCTGGAGCACTATCTTTCGCCGTTCATCTTCACTTTCATGATCGTGAGTTTCACGTTCGCCGTGGTTCTCTTTTTGGTCGGGCGAGTGCTTTCCAGTCGGATCGCCGGCCCACTGTATGCCTTCGAAAAATTTATCGAGGACCTCACCAATGGACGCCCTCGACGTTTGCGGCTACGAGTCGGTGACGAGTTCAAGCATCTTGAAAACATTGCCGCTCGCTTAAGTCAGCAAGTCATCGACAAGCAGCTGCTTGGCAACATGAAGGAAGAATACGTTCAAAAGTTCAAAGATGAACAAATGAAGATAGGGCCGACAACAGCACCCGAAAGCGCTGTCACGAAGGACTCGACTGAGCCGGAAGCTCCTGCACCAGAAGCTTCTGCAACCGGTACGGACTCTTCGACACCTCAGAACGTGATGCCGACGAACGTCACACCACTTAAGCGATCGACATAACGTCCTTCACCCAATATCTCTTTACCTGTGTGAGATCACCAATCTCAGAGGCCACCAGCGTGTCGCCGTCCAACTGACGGATGACACCGACCGGTACAACATTGCGCGGTTGACCTGGGCGACTGCCGCCTTTGTACACCATTTCCACAATCTGCCGATTCGGAATCGAATCGATAAACTTTCTGATGTGCGGATGTTGCGCGACGAGGTCATCAATGGAAAACCTGGAAAACCGCAGAGGACCAAGGTCGGCTTGCGAGCGCCGAAGCATCCGTTTCGCCAACTCTTCAACAGTCATCGACTCTGGGAACTTCTCAAAAATTTTTAAAGCCACCAAAAGACAGGCTCTCGCGTCGTCCAATGCACGGTGCGCCTGTCCGGGGTTGATTCCATAGTGTGCGACCAGTGTTTGAAGGCGATGATTAGGAGTCTCAGGAACATTCCCCTGCGCCAAAAGCGAAGTGCACACTGTCAGCTCGGGAGGCAAGGCAAGGCCTTGTTGATCCATTTGGGCTGCGACAAAGCCTAAGTCAAATTGCGCGTGGTGGGCGAGTAACACACCACCAGAAATGAAGTCCGCAAAGCCTTTTAAGACCGGACCGATTTCAGGAGCGTCCTTTACCATTTCATTGGTGATACCGTGAATTCGGATGACCTCTTGGCTCATTGGACGAGAGGGTTTTACCAAGCTTTGAAAGGACCCAATCTCTTTGCCGCCTTGCCACTTCACGGCGGCAATTTCACAAATTTCCGACTCAATCGGGTACTTGCCGGACGTTTCCGTATCGAAGGCGATCCACGTCACGTCTTTCCACGAAACACTTTTCATGGACTCCGCATTGGCAACTCGCTCGGCCGAATAGTGAACGTCAGGCACCATGGCACTTCTTAAACTTTTTGCCGCTTCCGCAGTGGCAAGGATCGTTGCGACCGATTTTGGGTTCAGCGCGAACAACTGGCTCGGTTGAATGGTTGTGATGGTGCCCATCGCCGTCGTGGTGCTCATGCGACTCGCCGTCAACAAAGTACCAGCGGCCATCTAACTTCTCTTTGCGAAACTGACTCACTTCATGGTGACCGACCACTTTGCCTTTTAACTTGTAGCGGGCGTTGAATTCCACAACGCCCTTGGTATCGCCCTCTTGTCCCGCTTCCGTTCGCAAGATCTCAAGGCCAAGCCACTCGGACTTTTGCGACCATTGCTTGACAGCGTCCTCATCAAAGTCCCCGCGCGATTCGGGCGCCAGTGTCGACTTGATGTAGCCGATCTCGGACTTCACGAACGCCGAGTACCGGGAACGCATCAATGCTTCGGCAGTTGGTGCGATCTTCTCACCGCTGAGATAAGGACCACAGCACTCGGAATAGGACTTTCCCGTACCACACGGACAAACTTCAGAACTCATTGAATCACCTCGATGTCTTCCTCTACAGGTAAATCACGCGGACCTGATTTTGAGTATCGTTTTGTCGCCGTTCCGTAGCCGGGCCCGTCATCGCCAGTTTTTGGCACTTCGGAGTAAACCCCGCCGGGAGGTAATTCGCTCAAAATATAGAATTGTCCACGACTTAGGCAAACCCGCGACGACGTTCGGCCTTGAATTTTTTGCTGCACACTTCCTGCATAGTCAGCTCCCGCCAGAGATGTCCGAGATTGCGAGATCGACTGAAAGCGAAGGAGAATTCTATGCGCCTCAAAACTCATCCCCAAAAGGTCTGGAGACTCACCTCGCGCGTCGCCGTCTCCGCCGGCCTGCTGGCGCAATCGGTCGTTGGTTTCAGTCAAGTTCCTCAGGCTCGAGCCGACTGGGGATTCTTCGAGACCGGTGAACTCACGCAAAAAGAAATCTTAGCAGACTCATCGACTGGGCCGTTGAAGATCAAATCCGCCCGCCTCTTGACCGACAACGATGCTTCTTTTCAAACGAAGCTCGATCTCATACGAAATGCCAAAAGCACCCTTCGCCTAGCTTATTATATTCTATCCAACGACCATTCTTCATCGGTGCTGATGGAGGAACTTATTGAGGCTGCTCGTCGCGGCGTGAAGGTTCGACTTCTCCTCGACTATCACACGAACTACAAACATTTGGATTTGCTCTCGGCTTTGGAACGCGAAGGTGCCAAATCCAACAAGGGTGGCTCGATTTCGGTTGCCCTGTTCAATCGACCTAGCCGTGAAGTGATGAAAGATGCGTATTTCTTAACATCGGACTGTGACGCTTCGGCAAAGTCGGGCGACATGACGGCATGTTCAACTGACAAGCTAAAGAAGATGGAGTCTTTCTTTGCCAGTGAATCCAGCTCGAAGACGTTGAACGGGAAGATCTCAAACCTCTCTTCACCCTTCATGTCCCTTTTTCTTTCTGGTCTCTATTCGAAGAACCCAGGCGCCATTAAGGCGGCATTCTTTGAAGGCAGCGGCTTTGATCCAAAGTCTTTGCAGGGCGGCGACACTCCGCCAACTCCAGCCGAGCTGGAACAGCTGAAAGATTTCGGGCGCCTACTGTTTGATGCAAAATTCAAAGGAAGTCTTGAAGCGAAGATCAAACTCGCGCTGGCCTTCTCGATGTACGGTGAGGAACTCGATCCGGTTTATCGGGCGCTTTCCACGGTTCTCCCGGTCGAACGCGAACGCAACGAATCGGCGAAGGCCGATTGGAAACACCTGACGGACTTTTTGCACCACAAACTACTAGTCGCAGATGACACTCGTGTGCAGCTTGGCGGACGCAACATCGAGGACTCGTACCACACGCAGCCCAGCAACCTATCTGCCAAATACACGTTCATGGATACCGATATTCTCATGGAGCTACAAAAAGCCGACTCTTCGATCGGCAAGACGTTTGATCGTCTATTTGGATTCCGCGAAATGGTCGCGACTCTCGCAGAAGTCCGTCAGCACGCGCCAAACGACATGACGCAAAACCTGAACTTCACCGCTCAGGCGATCGCCTCGTGCCAACCAGTCAAGAAGGCAAGCTTCGCGCAGTACCCAGCTTGTGTCGAAAACACTTTTGCTGGATTGCCATACCGCAATCTCGAATCGCGAATGAACGATGCCATGCAGGCGATGAAGGAAAAAGCTGCCATCTATCGCACTCAGTACCAGCCAGCAACACTGACTGGCAGTGATGCCTTCGATGCAAGTGACCTACGTTCAATGCAAGTCACTTATATCGAAAACGTGCCCTTCAATCGTTCAAATAAAGTAGGCGCGGAGGAGCGCAAATACGGAGCAAAAGGCGAACGTGACACCCGTGACGGCAAGTCGATCCATAGCCTTTGGACACAAGGTCTGCGCAACACCTGCAAAACTTCGTATGACTCGAAGACTCGCAAACGCGTGGTTCTACATCAGGGATACGTTCTTTTCCCAGCTAATCTCTTAAGCGCCATCGGTAAGATGACAAATGGCGAATGGGACTGCCGCTTTGTTGAAATCGTGATCCTTACCAACTCGCCTGAAACGACCGACCTGAATATCATCAACTTCTTTGCGCGACAGCAGTTGAAGGCAACGCTCGAACAAGCGCGCAACAGCTCGGCCAAGGGCAAAGCGAGCATCCGCGTGTTTGAATACAAAAAACGAAATGACGCGATCTTGTCCCTCCACAGCAAGGTCAATATCCTTGGCGATGATGCGATCATCGGCTCGGCAAATGCTGACGTGCGAAGCTACTTCATGGATACTAACAACGGCGTCTTCATCCGCGGCGCGAAGAAGTTTACAGAAAACTATCTCTCGAAAATCGGCGCATTGATCAACGACAAAAACCAAACCGTCGAGGTCACTCAAGTTCTTACCGACACACCGTCTTCAACGATGATCGCCGAGGACATCGCCGCCATTCGAGGTATGATTGCTCAGCGCGGAAAGTCGCACCTCTTAACCCCTAATCGCGACAAGATGCTGGCAGATCTGATAACAAAACTTCAGTCGCACATCTACAAGACATCGCGTCAGCTTCTCGATGTCCGCTATATCGAGATCCCGATGGCTGATGACTTCACTCGTGAACAGCAGGAACGCGAACTCAAGCGTCTCGAAATTGGAGACGAGTTCAATTCGCTTCTCATGTTGCTCTGAGGAATCAGGCATAAACAGAACACGACTCTCAAACGAACGGTGCCACTTCTTGGCACCGTTCGACGAATTTCGCGGTTTTTACCTAGAAAATTCGAGTTAAACCCCGCTGAATTCTTCGGAATTCAAAATGAGAGGGATTTCACGCTCACCTCGTTTTGCCTCGAATTTGCACCGTTCAGCTCGAATCAAGGAGCCGGACAGTATGACAAATTCCAAAACAGCCACAAAGCAAACTGCCAAAAATAGCTTCCTTCTCGCTGCGCAGTTCGTCTTCGTGATGAGCTTCATCGCAGCCTGCCAAAAGGCAGAATGGCGAGAGGTTCAAGCTCCCAACACCGGCGACATTCAGACCGAAACTCAGACCGGCAACCTTGGCCAAGCAGCGCTTCAGCCCGGCCAGTCGGCTTATGTGGCACCAGATCGGCTGCGAGGCCGCGAAACGCCCGATCAACATCCCGAGCAAGCTACAACTTTGCTTGAACAGGGTGATCAAGTGGAAGTCGTCGACCCCAATCCTCGCGGCGACGACCGACTTGTTGGAGTTCGAATCGTCGAACAGGAGCCCGATGCTCCAGTGGCCGCCGACGCCCCTGCCGTGGCCTACGTTCCGCAACAGTACCTGAATTCCGAGCCAGTTGTCGTCACACCGTCAAAGCGCGATGCCGACCGTTACATCGTGATTCAAAACATCGCGACCGAAAAGCTTCGCGTTTATGAGATCGCCAACACACCAGGCGCTCCGAACAAATTGATTTTGGAAACCGACATGATTGCCGGTGAAAACAACCCCTCAAAGACACGCCGTACAGCTGTCGGCAGCTACAAGATTTTGTCTTGGCACAAGTTCTACCAGGACAATCAAAACCTATTCCCCTCATGGTACGATCCTTCGTATCCGACGCTCCCGCTTCCCGGTGCTTCGCTAGAGGACTGGACACAACGTCATTTCCTCCCGCAAAACAAAGCGGGCCGTGACGGATTGGTGCGTGGCGCTTTTGGCTGGTACACGGCGAAGATCGGCCCGAATGCCTTTGCGCAATGGACACACGGAACCCTGGGCTGGGGCGCAGACGGCGATCGCTTTATCCAGATTCCCAAAACTCAGCTGGCTCAATACTATTCGGATCCTCGCAGTTTCGGATGCACACGTGTAGAAAACCAAGCCATCGCCTATCTGCAAGAGCTTTTGCCTGTAGGTACACGGATCGTGAAGATTTACGCACGTGAAACCGAATCCAAAGTGCAAGCTCCTCGTTCAGATGTCACCTCTTGGGAATGGGTGCTCACAAAAGAAGGTGTGCGCTCGCCGCGACCGGATTCAATTGGTCGCGCAGCGGTCACGTTGAGAGATGTTCCCGCAGAGGAAGTTTTGGAAACTGGAGTTTACAAACTCAATGTGAACGCCAAGGCCGTGACCTTTAAAAAGGAAGTAAAAGGCGAGCGACTTTCCGCGACGATCATTCGTCCGAAAGCAAACCTGTACGATCTGAAAGAGTCGGCATTTCGTGGTGAATTCTTGGTCAACGAAGGTCGCCTATCCAATTATTCGCATCCAAAAGAATTACGCAAAGGTGGCTACAGCGACGAGCTGCTTCCGCGCGCCATTGTAAAGTGAGCGGTGTCGGAATTTGATCTCACTCGCGACGCGCTGGTTGACGACTGGTGCGTTTCTTTGAACTGCGCTCCACCATTTTGGAAACGTAGTCGTTGTACGACTTCTGCTCGACGGACGTTCCGCCGAAGACACCATCTTGAAGGGCACGAGGCGGTTTTCCTGTTTTTGTCTCGGGTCGTTGCCGAATCTCGATTTTGAAATAGCCGCCGCCGGCCTGGTTTTCCCCGCGCCCGCGGGTGTCTTTTGAATTCACGGCAGTTCCAGAAACGCCAACTGATTCGTGTTCAAGAGAGCCCTTGATCTGAAGTTCCACAATCGCCAAACGCTCTTCTGCCACGTTGCGAGCGACCCGAGGCTCTCGCCCGTACACGCTGTCATCATAGACGTGAGATGTGATTTGCACATCCGCGTCCTGAAGGCCGGTGGTAATCCCTTTCACTTTATCCATCACCGCAACAAATTGTGCGGCCGGCATCGTGGTGCCGATCTTAAAAAGATAGAGATCTGGAATTTCAAA
>CAKQVW010000145.1 GCA_934277865.1 uncultured Pseudobdellovibrionaceae bacterium
CCTCTCATGATGGCAGAAGCGCTTCGTGAGATGTCGAGCTTTGAAAAGACACAAAAGCTTCGACTAGATCGCGCACAAAGGGCCTTGGATATTCTCAACTCCCTGCCACCCAATCTTCGCAATTCTGCTGAAACACGTGAGGCCATCTTACAGTCCCAGGCCAAGCTCATCGAAATCGCGCCAAGATTTCACCTTCAATATCCGAGAGCGGCAGCGACGCCACCAACGCCAATGGCACTGGCCCAAGATCTTCGCTCGGCACGTAAGTTCGACGAAGCTCGAAAGCTCTACCAAGCCATCGCGCGCGACAAAAAGGCCCCAGCCACCGAGCGTTTGAAGGCGCTTGATGGGTACCGCATGACATTCAAACTTCAGTTGCGGACCAGCGAATTTCTGCAGGCCACGCGTACTTGGCTGGCTTTTGCCAATACACACTTCCTCATGCCGGGCCTTAATCGCCGAGACGCAAATCTTGTGCGCGTCTATGTGGACACTGGGGTTGCATATGCGCGGGCCATTTGGACGGACCATCGACCTAGCGACGCGCGAATGTATCTCGAACAAATGGAAGCAAAGATTGGAAAAGCCTTTCCTGCGTTTTCCCTGCATGAGTCGATTTTGGTGCGAGCACGTATCGCAGAAGAACGCGGAGAGTTTGAGAAGATGCACGACATCCTCTCAAAGCTCGACATCGAAAAACTTCCTGACCGCGCCACCAAGGCCAAATTTCTGTGGTTTCGAGGTTGGAATCTCCGACGCCTTCCTGGTCGGCAAGAAATGGCGCTCGCGGTTTTGGAGCAAGCCAACAAGTATGAAGATGGCCACGGCTCGCTGACACGCAATATGTATTGGATCGCGCGCTTAAATCGCGATCTCGGCAAGCAAGATCTCGCTAATCGACTTTTCGAGGAGCTCGCCGAATTCAGTCACTTCGGCTACTACGGCATCCTTGCGCACTATGAACTCGGAAAACGCTTTGATCCTCTTCCAGATTTGACTGTCGCCTACGATCCTCGAGCCCACTCGCCCATTCCGGACGAACTACGTGTGCCGACGGATTGGTTTATCGCGCTGGGAGAACTCGAAGTTGGTCGGCGGTTTTTAGAATCTTTCCCGGCGCGTGACGTTTGGAACTCCACATTCACCATTGAACGCAAAGAAGCGACACTTGGTCTATTGGCGCGTTTGGAGCTTTATATCCAAGCCACTATTCGTATGGAAGAGCTTGCGCCGGAAGACCGAGTCCGCATTCTGCGACGAAACCCCGGACTCTTGTTTCCGCTCCCTTATGAATCTCGGATTCGCGAAGAAGCCTCAAAACAAGGACTCGATCCCGCACTCATCTATTCGATCATTCGCCAAGAGTCGCTTTTTAACACCTTCGCAAGAAGCCACGCCGATGCGTTTGGTCTGATGCAGCTTATTCCAGAGGTGGCGACGATCGCCGCTGGCCGCCTCGGACTTAAACTGCAAAGCCCCGATGATCTCTACGATCCTGAGTTCAATATCCCGCTTGGAACTGTTTTCTTGCGGGACCTTTTTCATCGGTATGACGGCCGATTTGTACTGGCGGTTTCCGCCTACAATGCAAACGACCGCGCCATCCAAGGTTGGTTGAGAACTCGCATGCGCCCCGACCCACTGGAATTTATCGAAGAGATTCCTTACGAGGAAACTCGCATGTACGTGAAACTGGTGTTGAGAAACTTTGTGACCTACCAACGGCGACTCGATTCGCAACAAGTTTCCTTTCCACAGTGGACACTTCGCCTGAAGGCGTCCGAATAGTTTTGTCGAGCTTTGAGACACCAGGTCTCCCCTCCATGCCCAATAGCCTTTGGCGACCTGCGATTTTGGATATCTCGAAGGCAGACACTTATTTTTGGGGTCCAAGCTGTCGACAGAGACTGATATGGGCCTACTAGCTGCTTCAAGTTCACCACCAGGCGACTACAAAAAACGTTTTTCCCGAAACATCGGAATTCTCTCACCAGACGAGCAGACTGCATTAAGTGGAAAGACAGTCGGTGTCGCAGGTGTCGGCGGACTTGGCGGCCACGCTCTCACCAACTTAGCTCGGATGGGTATCGGCAACTTCGTCATAGCGGACATCGACTCCTTCGACCTCAGCAACATCAACCGTCAAATTGGCGCCAGCGAACAAAGCCTCGGCGTTCCAAAATTGGACGTGATGGCCCAGATGATTCGGGACATCAACCCGGCTGTGAAGGTCCGATGTTTTCACGACGGCATCAACCCGGCGTCGGTGAACGACTTTGTCAGACAATGTGATATTGTGATCGACTCGCTCGACTTCTTCTGCCTGACGGGCCGGAGGCTCTTGTACGACGCGTGCGAGAGACAGCAGAAAACCGTGGTGTTATCGGCGCCCTTGGGATTTTCATCCACGCTGCATGTCTTTTCGCCAACTTCCATGACGACCTCCCAGTTTTTTGGCTGGACGCCCGACATGGACAAGTTCGAACAGCTGATTCAGTTTGCCGCAGGCATTTCGCCGTCTGGACTTCACCTTTCGTACCTCAAATTCGAGCGCGAACTCTTGGTTGAAAAAAAGACGGGACCTTCTATTTCCTCTGCTTGCTCACTTGGCGGCGCACTGGTGGCCACGGAAACATTGGCCTGCCTCCTTCAGCGCAGAAAACCGTTTCAAGCTCCGGCTTACACTCAGTTCGATCCGTATGTGGGCCGGTACAAACGTGGACGGCTTTTATGGGGAAATCGAGGGCTGGTGCAAAGGATCAAGATCTTTCTCGCAAAGAAGTACTACGGAAACTTACGAGATCAATTTCTCGATTTCATCAAATGAGGCAGCCTCTATATGACTTCGTCTGGATCTTACAAATCTACTTCGCTTAAGGATGCCGAGCGAGAGTTTGACCGTCTCCGGTCGCAAGCACAGCGGATGTACCCACTTGAAAAAAAGATCCTCACCGAGTGTGGGCTGAAGCCGCATCACGACCTCCTCGAAATTGGATGTGGTCCTGGATTCAACACACCTCTGCTGTGTGAGCTCGTTCAAGAGGGAAGTGTCACCTCGTGTGACAATGACGAAGCCCTGCTTAACCGTTGTCGTTCCGAGAAAAAAGGCAGCCCCAAGAGAGGCTTTCAAACACTGCTCTCGACTGACAAGGCGGTTCCTGCCCCGGATGAAAGTTCTGACTTTTCTTACCTGCGATTTGTTTTGCAACACACTCCGGCCAGGCACAGTATTCTGTCCGAGGCGGCTCGGATTCTCCGGCCCGGCGGCATCCTGTGTGTGCTTGATTCCGACGACGGAACTATTTTTGCAGCATCCGGAAGATCCATTTGTCACACGTCTCGTCACGCAAGCGCAGGAGACGCAAGCACAGCGCGGTGGCGACCGATTGGTCGGACGCAAAGTTTCCGGAATGCTTTCGGAACTGGGACTAGAATCTGTCGCCTACCGAGTCTTCAACTTCACTCCGACAGATATTCCCTTTGCCTCGCTCGCCAATATTCTCCTTGGGTTTAAGTCGGACCTCTGTGGGCAGCGAGAAGAGCTGAATCGCTGGATAAAAGAAACCGAACCCAGAGTCGCTTGCGGACAGTACTTTTTGTCCGCTGGTGTGATTCTGACAGTCGGTAAAAAGAAAGTGTAGATCATGAAGCGGCTCACGAGACGATTCAAGAAAGAGCTATTGACGAGAACGCTTTCCGTCATGCCGAAGCCGGCCAGAGACCGATACCTCAGAACACACGTCAATCTCGACTACGCCCCGTCACCTGATTTAAAATTTAAGCTTGCCCAAACAAAAGACGAACTCGAACAAGCGTTTCGCCTTCTGCACGAAGCCTATGTCGCAAGTGGCTCGATGAAACCGCACCCGTCTGGCATGCGAATCACTCCTTATCACGCACTTCCTGGGACAAGTGTTCTCATTGCGAAGTCCGGGGACCAGGTGATCGCAACTCTCTCGGTGTTTCGCATGAGTCCTTTTGGCATTCCCGTGTCCAAAGCCTTCGACGTTTCTCATCTCTTAAAAGCTGGCATCCGCTTCGCCGAGTTGTCCTCGCTCACGGTCGCTGATGCGTACAAAAAAGATCAAAGAGAGCTTTTGTTTGGACTCTTGAAGTACGTTTACGAGTACACGACTCGGTACTTCGGAATCGACATGAAACTAATTGTCATAAAACCGTTTCGAAGATTTTTTTTACGAATCGCTGCTTCACTTCGAGAGTCTGGACGATCGCGTCGTTAAGAACTATGCGTTTTCCAATGGGGCCACCGTCGTGGCCAAGTATCTTGATCTACGAAAGGCACCGGCGCTCTACAAAGCCTCCTATTCGCACTATCCTGACAGACAGAATCTCTTCAAATATTTTGTGGAAACCAAGCTCGACAATTTTGAATTTCCCGAAAGAAACTTTAACACCATCTCGGACCCCGCCATGACTCCTGAACTTCTCAGCTATTTCTTTTGGGAGAAGACCTCTATCGTGCGAGAGATGTCCGAGATCGAGCGTCGGGTTTTATCTAACCTCTATCCGAAAAGCTCGTATCAACTGGTACTGGGGCGTAACAAGCCCGACCCAAGACTCAGTGCCGACCGAATTGAAGAGCGTGGCGACGTCAAATGTCCCGCCAAAATCATTTCACACAACAACTTCCCACTTGAGGTGCGAGATGTTTCCCACCATGGGCTTATGGGATTCACGTCCACGACGCTGTCCTGCAAAGATCGCTTGAGCATCGCCGTCGAAGTCGGCCCGGGTAAAATCTCACAGCTTCAGGCCATCGTCCGCTGGACGAGTGGCCTCGGGCACTATGGATTTGAAATCGTGGAGGCCGATGCGGAATGGACCTCGTTGGTGGCTGCTGCGACGTGCTCTTTGTTGGTTTCAAAATAGTGAGTCAAGATCGCACGAACTTCTACCGGCGGCTCTTCATCGGCGATGATGATGTCATAGACGTCGCGGGAGCACTGCAGAAGTTTGGCCCGAATCTCTTCGGAAGCACGGCGAGAAACAGCGGCGACTCGAAACATGAGGGCATCCGGAGTATCCGTTGCGGGTACGTTGTCCAACGCTGATAGATAGTCGAGCCGTCCCAAACCTCGGCGCGCCCAATAACCGTTGATTTCCGTTAGGCCCCGCTTTGAGATTCCTCGCAGGTCCGTTTGTTTGAGCAGATGATATTTGCCGGATCGATTTTCTACGATTTCTTGTTGAACGAGCGTGGCAATCAATTCTTGCACGAGTTTGACCGGAACTTTCACTCGGTCGGCGATCCATTCGTCCGAGTGTTTCTCTAGAGCCTTGTAGGACTCCAATAAAAAACACGCCTCCACCGCAGCGGAGAACGGGTATTTCACCTCAACCGCCTTGTGCGCAACGACGGTTTGATGGAAGTCTCGCAGTGTCGGGATCTGCTGAATCGGAACGAGGTTCGCAACAAATGTGCTGAGATCGTTTGTTCGTTCTTGAATCAAAAACAATACGGTTTCCAAGGATGGCGAAACGCCCTCGCGAACCCACCTTCGAATGACGTCTTCGTCTTGTTTCAAAATCCCCGCGACCTTCTGAGTGGACCAACCGGCGCAAAAGCAGTCCAAAACCGCGCGGAAGTCGTCTAGATCGCGGTCCGAAGCCGCCTGCTTTTTGAAGGCGTAGAGCTCGCGAAACACGTCCTCAATCGGAACGTTTAGAACTCGCAAGACCTCCACGAATTCGTTCCAGCGCATCCACTTCTGTTCACTTTCCCACTTGTGCCATTGATTAAAGGAATACCCCAGCATCCGACTGATCTCGACCTGAGTTCTCTCGCCTCGTAAGGCGATCAACAGCTCTTTTTTGATTTGGACGAAGTTCATTACCCACTCCTTCGCGGCCGGAACCGTGGTCCACATTGCCGTGACGCATATCACAGTGACTCATATTGAGACGACTTGGCGATTTCCACCGGTCAGAAATGGCCGTTATCTCTGTATCAGGTCTCGCCTTTCTAGTCCAAGTTGCCGAAGAGAAAGGCATGAAATCGAGAAATCTGCATCCTGTACTACGGGCTGGGCTTGCTGTCGTGTGTCTCCTTGGAACCTTTACGCTTTGGGGCGTGTTTGGAAATATGTCGAGCAAAGCACCCGCCTCGGTTCCCCTTGTTGGAAAAACGATGAAGGACGATGGCAACGGCAGTGACCGGAACCTCGTTCTCAACGGAGCCTCCGGCGTCGAAGCCGGCAAGAAAAATAGCAAAGAAGAGAGCGTCCTTTTCAACGATCCGTTCATCAAAGAAAAGTGGGGCCTCACTCGTACCAATGCACATCGAGCTTGGGAAATCACTCAGGGTTCAAAGGACATCATCGTCGCTGTCATCGACACCGGAACCGACATTCGTCACAAAGATCTCAGCGAAAACTTGTGGGTCAACGCGGGCGAAGTTGGATTAGATAAAAACGGAAAAGACAAAGCCACCAATGGCGTCGACGACGACGGCAACGGTTTTATCGACGACGTTCATGGCTGGAACTTTGTCAGTAACAACAATGACCTCTCCGACAACCACGGGCACGGAACACATATCGCCGGAATCATCGGCGCGCGCGGAGGCAATGGCTTCGGGATCACGGGAGTTGCACCGAAGGTCAGTATCATGACGCTCAAATACTACGACCCGAAAGCGCCCGGTGCGAACAACCTAAAAAACACGATTCAGTCGATTCGCTACGCCATCAAGATGGGCGCAAAGGTCATCAACTATTCTGGGGGCGGAACCGAGTATTCGGCAGAAGAATTCGCTGCGGTGAAAGAGGCGGAAAAAAGAGGAATTCTTTTTGTCGCGGCCGCCGGCAACGAGCGTTCAAACACCGATGACCCCGACAAACATTACTACCCGGCGGATTACGAACTATCCAATGTCATCTCGGTCACTGCGGTGAACGAGAAAGACACAAAGGTTCTCCCGTCTAGTAACTACGGCGTCCGCACGGTCGACCTCGCAGCTCCGGGCGATCAAATCTATTCGGCACTTCCTGGCAACTCCTTTGGCCGCATGACCGGCACATCGCAAGCCACGGCGTTTACGAC
>CAKQVW010000146.1 GCA_934277865.1 uncultured Pseudobdellovibrionaceae bacterium
GATGTAGTCGTCAGCCCCCTCGTCGAGCCCGCGGACGACATCTTTGGTCTCGCTACGCGCAGAGACAAAGATCACCGAAACGTACTTTTCGCGCCCGCGAAGCTGCTTGAGCATCTCGAGCCCCGAAAGACCCGGCATGTTGATATCAAGCAGGATGAGCGCCGGTTCTATGGTTTTCAGCTTTTCAAGGGCTTCCTCGGCCGATTCGGCCTGGCAGACGTCGTAGCCTTCATGCATCAACAACGCACCAATCAGCTTAAGATTGTCGCGATCGTCGTCGACCATCATCACAAGTCGACGGGTATTTTCTGTCGGAGGGAGACCTGGCATCATTCCATACAGAATACCCGGTTTTCAGAGAACTAGATGAGGCCAGATTCTCGGCTTCGATTTAGGTCTCGACTTTGGTACAAGGAACCATGGCATACGATCATAAGCAGATAGATTCCAAGTGGCAGAAAAAGTGGGACGCAGCCGAGGCATTTAAGGCTGAATCAGGCAGAACGTCCAAGAAACCCAAATACTATGCGCTGGACATGTTCCCGTACCCGTCTGGCTATGGGCTGCACGTCGGCCATCTTGCGAGCTACACGCCGACTGATGTGGTCGCTCGTTACAAGCGCGCCAAGGGTTTCAACGTGCTTCACCCGATGGGGTACGATGCCTTTGGCCTACCAGCCGAACAGTTTGCCATCCAAACCGGCATTCACCCCGCCATCACCACCGACAAGGCGATTGAATCCTTCCGCACGACGCTGAAAACCATGGGTTACAGCTTCGACTGGTCGCGCGAGATTTCGACGTGCGATGCCAGCTACTACAAGTGGACGCAGTTCATCTTCACCAAGCTCTTTGAAAAAGGCCTCGCCTATCAAAAAGAAGCGCCGGTGAACTGGTGTCCAGCGCTGAAAACCGTCTTGGCCAATGACGAAGTCATCGACGGCAAATCCGAACGAGGCGGCCACCCCGTCATCAAAGTTCCGATGAAGCAGTGGATGCTGAAAATCACGGACTACGCCGAACGCCTCATCAGCGATCTTGATCTCGTCGATTGGCCCGAGCGCACAAAAGAAGCCCAGCGCAATTGGATCGGAAAATCGGAAGGTGCGAACGTAAAATTTCAGATCGCCGTCGATGCGTCAGGCAAACCAAACGCGGGCGTCGAACCGCTGGAGATTTTCACGACAAGACCTGACACGATCTTCGGCGTCACCTTCATGGTGGTTTCGCCAGAACATCCGTGCCTGAAAACGATCGTTCCTGCTTCGCACAAAGCGGCCGTCGCCGAGTATCAAGACAAGGCTTCGCGAAAGTCCGAAGTCGAACGCAAAGCCGCGACCGAAAAAACCGGAGTCTTTACTGGCGCCTATGCGGTGAATCCCTTCTCGGGGAAGGCTGTTCCGATTTGGACGGCCGACTACGTGATGATGGATTACGGCACGGGTGCCATCATGGCCGTGCCAGGACACGACGAACGTGATTATGAGTTTGCGCAAGCCTTCAAGATCGAGGTCGTTCGCGTGCTCGAGGGTGGCGATCTCCCCTTCACGGGCGACGGCAAGCTGGTGAATTCCGACTTCCTAGACGGATTGGAAAAGTCGCAAGGAATTGCGCGCGCCATCCAAGAAATTGAAAAGCGCGGCCTTGGCACCAAGGTCACACAGTACAAACTGCGTGATTGGCTGTTTAGCCGCCAACGTTATTGGGGTGAGCCGTTCCCGATCGTGAAAATGTCAGATGGCGCAATCAAAGCCGTGCCAACATCGGAACTCCCCGTCGCACTGCCAGAAGTCGCCGACTACCAGCCTTCGGAAAAAGGCGAAGCACCTTTGGCGAGAAACCAAGACTTTGTCTCTTACAACGGCGCTCTTGGCACTGGGACTCGGGAAACCGACACGATGCCCGGCTCTGCCGGCTCAAGCTGGTATTTCTTGCGCTATTGCGACCCTCATAACTCGGACACTTTCTGTGATTTCGAAGAACAGAAGTACTGGATGCCGGTCGACCTCTACGTCGGTGGCGCCGAACACACGGTGGGCCACCTGCTCTACGCGCGTTTCTGGCAAAAAGTGCTTTTTGATGCTGGCCTTGTCAGCCACCCAGAGCCCTTCGGCAAGCTCGCCCACCAAGGCGTGGTTCTTGGGCCCGATGGCGAACGCATGTCGAAATCACGCGGGAACGTCATCAACCCCGATCAGTTGCGCGAACAATACGGAGCCGACGTGATGCGCACGTTTGTTCTGTTCTTGGGACCAATGGCAGCCGATAAACCTTGGCAAGATCAAGGCATTGGCGGCACTCAGCGCTTTCTTGATCGCCTCTGGCGCGCGTGCGTGGACGAAAACGGCGGCGTGATCGCCGATGATTCGGCTTTGCCCAACGAACTCAACAGACTTCTCCACAAGACGATCAAAAAAGTCGGCGACGATCTGGAGACTTTGAGCTTCAACACGGCGATTTCAGCGCTGATGATCCTCTTAAACGATCTCTACAAAGCAAACTCACGCTCCAAACGCGCTCTGTTGCCGCTTATTCAGATGGTGGCTCCTTTTGCTCCCCACATGGCCGAGGAACTTTGGGAAAAGCTTGGCCAAAGTGGCTTTGTTTCACTCGCAAAATGGCCCGAATACGATTCGGCTTTGACAGTCGATTCGGTCGTCTCTATAGGAGTGCAAGTAAACGGAAAGTCACGTGGCGTTATCGAGATCGACAAAGAGGCCTCAGAAGCCGACGCTCTCGCCAAAGCCATGGAGATTGGTTCGGTGGTAAATGCCTTGGGCGGAAAGCAGCCCGACAAAGTCATTTACAAAGCCGGGCGAATCCTTAACCTGATCGTGAAATAGAAAACCTGACGAGCCCTCGGGCAAGTCACAGCGTGGCCGGGCTTAAGCACCGGCTTAAGCGAGGGCGAACGAAATGAAGGGTGAGATGCTTCGAGGTGAAACTTCGAACAACACGGGCGTCGGTGGTGCAAACCTGAACGGCGCGAACTGGACAACCGAGCAAAGCAAAGAGCTTTACGGTGTCAGTTCATGGGGCGCGAGCTTCTTTGACGTGAACGAAAAGGGCAATGTGGTCGTCACACCACACGGACCCACTGGCCCCAACGTCGACCTGTTGGAACTCACTCAAGATCTTCAAGAGCGCGGAATTCGCGTTCCGATGCTGATTCGTTTCCCTGACATCACAAAGTCGCGCGTGGAGTTGCTATCGAACTGCTTCAAAAAAGCGATCGAAGAATCTGGCTTCAAAGGCAGCTACCGCGGTGTTTACCCAATCAAGGTCAACCAACAGCGCCACCTCGTGCAAGAGCTGGTGAAGTTCGGCAAAAACACACTTCTTGGCCTGGAAGCAGGTTCGAAGCCCGAACTTCTTGTTGCGCTGGCGATGATGGGCACAGAAAACGCGCTTCTTATCTGCAACGGCTTCAAAGACGTCGAGTACATCGAAACGGCGATTCTGTCTTTGAAGCTGGGACGCAACACGATCATCGTCGTCGATCGCATGTCCGAGCTGCCAATGATCATCGAGGCCGCGAAGAAGTTCTCGATCCTTCCAAAGATCGGTCTTCGCGCGAAGCTTCACACCAAGGGTGCTGGAAAGTGGATCGACTCTTCGGGCGACCGTTCGAAGTTTGGTCTTACGCCGCTGGAAATCGTCGAGTGTGTTGAGCTTCTCAAAAAAGAGAACATGCTTGAGGCGCTGGAACTTCTGCACTTCCACATCGGCTCGCAGATTCCGTCGATCTCGTCGGTCAAAGGCTCTTTGAAAGAGGGCGCGCGCTTCTACACCGAGCTGCATTCCATGGGCGCCAAGCTCAAGTACATGGATGTCGGCGGTGGTTTGGGCGTGGATTACGACGGCTCTGGGGCGTCCGACTCGTCGATCAACTATTCGGAACAAGAATACGCCAACGACGTCGTCTCGATCATTCAATCGCTTTGCGACGAACGCGGAACTCCGCATCCGAATATCGTGACCGAATGCGGTCGCGCATTGGTGGCCCATCACTCGGTTCTCGTGTTCAACGTTCTCGGTATCAACGAAGTTCAAAAACGTGAGCCATCGGTGACAACGTCGAAAGACGATCACCGCGTGATCCAAGATCTCACCTACATGATGGACCAGTTGAACGAGAACAACCTGCACGAGTTCTATCACGACGTTCTTCACATCAAAGAGACGATCCTTCAGCTGTTCACGTTTGGCGTCCTCTCGCTGCAACAGCGCGCGAAGGCCGAAAATCTGTGCTGGGTTCTACTCACTCGTATGGAAAAACTCGCGCGAGCGAATCCAGATGTCGAAGATATCGCGACAGCTTTGCGTGAAACACTGTCGGACACCTACTTCTGCAACTTCTCGGTTTTCCAGTCGATGCCGGACTCGTGGGCCGTTGGTCAGCTCTTCCCGGTTCTTCCGATTCATCGTCTTAACGAAGAACCCACTCGCCGCGCGATCATGGTCGACCTCACCTGCGACTCAGACGGCAAAATCGGACAGTTCATCAACACGTCAGGGCAGTTTTCGAAACAAAAGAAGACTGGTCTTGAAGTGCATGAATTCACTGGCCAGCCGTACTACATGGGCGTGTTCTTGGTCGGCGCTTATCAAGAGATCCTCGGCGATCTTCACAACCTCTTTGGCGACACAGACGCTGTTCACATCACGCTTTCAAGCGCTGGGTACACAGTTGATGAAGTCGTCGAAGGTGACACGGTCACCGAGGTCCTTTCGTACGTTCAGTACAACCGTCACGAGCTGATTGAATCGATTCGTCGTACAAGCGAAGAGTCCATCAGCCGCGGTACACTGACAAAGAACGAAGCAAAAGCGTTGATGAAACACTACGAAGAGGGTCTTTCGGGCTACACCTATCTCGAAGATCCAGAGTGAGGACGTTCGCATGGTGATCGATCCGCAGGTTCAAATTCTGACCTGGGCAGCATCGGTCATCTGTGCGATCGCAGTCACCATCGAGTGCCTCCGCACTTGGATCGGCATCCATAGAAATTCAACCAGACGTGGGAGCAAAGCTCCTGCGTCTTTTCTTTTGGAAAGCCGATGGTTTCTGCCGTTCTACTTTGCCGGGATTACACAGTGGTTGATCTTTGGACTGCGCTCGCAAAATCTCGCGCTTAGCATTCCCTGCTTCATACAAATGATCTTCATGGCTCCCTTGATCTTTCACTGGGGTCAGCAAAGGATGCGGGAATGACCATTCACGCAGGACTAGCTGGTCTTCTATGTACAACCGCGCTCATTTTGGCCGCCATCGAACTCAGCTCATCACGTCTGTCCGGCCGTGCTGGCTGGCTCTTTGTTCCCTACAGCATTGGCACCGCCATTTGGACCATCACGGGGATAGTGACAGACTCGTTCGCGCTCGTCCTCATTTCCACAATTCAAACGGCCGCAGCATTTTATTGTGTCCTTCAATCAAAGCTGAAAGGCTCGTGATATGAAAAATACGAAGGCCGCACCTTTCTCTAAGCGAGTCTTGGCCCTGGTTGTCGATGGGCTCTTGCTGCTGACTCTCACCACTGCTTCAATTTCCCTGTTCAACGCTATCGTTCCCAACACCCAAGTTGAGCCGATGGCCATGCAATTGATGCCACCAAAGATGCTGGCTGTGTTCTTTTACACGATGCTACTCACCACGGCTGTCATCTCTATTTACGTGTTCTTTGCTCCTCACACAAAATGGGGCGGAACCGTCGGTCACAATGTGGCCAAAATTAAAATGGTCACCCTCAAAGGCAACGACGTGCAGTGGATCGACAGTGTACGACGACTTTGGGTAACAGCTTTTCGCGCCGGCCTGGTCTTTTTTTCCGGCCCCCTGCTCGCCCTCGCAAACCTCGGCGTGATCTACTCCGTACTCGCCCTGCTCTGGGGCTTGATTCTTGTACTCCCGATTCCTGTCCGACGCACCACTCAGACAGTGACGCTTTGGCAGCTTCTCGGTAACTACAAGTTCATTGAGAGGAGCTGACATGCCGACAACAAATTCGCTCGACCAAAGTACGATCGAGCCTGGCCTGTATCGCCACTACAAAGGCGGGCTCTATAAGGTCTTGGGGGCGGCTCGGCACAGCGAGACTCTCGAGATGCTGGTGGTTTACGAAGCACTTTACAAAAACGACCTGGGCCAGCTCTGGGTCCGGCCGCTAAAAATGTTCACTGAAACGGTCCAGCCAAATGGACCAGGGTCACCTGTCGTGTCACGATTTAAAAAAATCGATGAACACGAACAGGAGACTTAGGTGAAAAACCTCAAACAAACACTTTCGAAAATCGCACTCATCACATCCGTTCTTGTCTCGACTCTCTTGCTGGCGTTTTCCCCCGTGCAAGCGTCTGCCGCAGAGATGAATATTCGTTTCGCTCCGCTGAGTCTCCTCATCGGCTGGCTCAACGTTGACCTCGATGTGGCGGTCAGTGACAAATGGACTGTTGGTCCGACACTTGGAATCTGGCGCGCAGATGTTCCAGATACCTACTTCGTCGGAGACAAGCATCAATTAAAACTAAACGCCGTAGGTGTTCGCGCCAACTGGTCACAAGGTGGAAGTTTTCAAACCGGGTTCTATGTATCCCCCATCGTGCAATTTGTGCGCGCGGAAATTTCTGGTGTCAGCAAGTCGACTGGCAATGACATCACGGCTTCTGCCTCTGGAGTTACAGTCACCGGAATCGCCGGCTATCAGTGGTTCTGGGACAGCTTCAATCTCTCCCTTGGAGGCGGCCTGATTCTCGGTGCGCAGTCTTCAGACGTGAGTGTTCAGGACGGACCAACTAGCTACAAAGCCGCCAGCAGCGGCCGCGGCACCGGAATCGCCCTTGATTTCATGCTCGGCTGGACGTTTTAGTTATCGCGATGAACCCATCCATAATATTCGCATTGCTGATTGGAAGCCTTTCCGCTGCCGGACAGATTGGCGCCACTGGCGAAAGGCCGACAACTGTGAACGCAGAAGCAGCATCGGTTCGAGTTCACGTTCGCTACGCATCCAAG
>CAKQVW010000147.1 GCA_934277865.1 uncultured Pseudobdellovibrionaceae bacterium
GTACGCAACTCGGAACATCGGCATCATGGCCCACATCGATGCTGGTAAAACCACGACGACCGAGCGGATCTTGTTTTACACCGGAAAGTCGCATCGTATGGGCGAGGTTCATGATGGTGATACCGTCATGGACTGGATGGAGCAGGAGCAAGAGCGCGGGATCACAATCACGTCAGCGGCTACAACCTGTTTCTGGAAAGACTTTCGTATCAATATCATCGATACGCCCGGACACGTCGATTTCACGATCGAAGTCGAGCGCAGTCTGCGTGTTCTTGATGGTGCTGTCGCGGTTTTTGACGGTGTCAACGGTGTGGAGCCACAGTCCGAAACTGTCTGGCGCCAGGCCGATCGTTACCGAGTGCCGCGGATTTGCTTCGTCAACAAGATGGACCGTGTTGGAGCGAACTTTCACGGAAGTGTTCAGACGATCATCGATCGCCTCGAGGCGTCGCCTGTCTGCATTCAGCTTCCAATCGGCGCAGAGGACAAGTTTCAGGGCGTGATAGATCTGATTCGCATGAAGGCGATTACTTGGCCGGAGGCGAGCCAGGGCGATCAGATGCTGGAGTCTGATATTCCGTCGGACCTTCTCGATGAGGCCAAGGCCTACCGTGAGAAACTTCTCGACCGAGTCACCGAAGTGGATGAGGCGCTTGCGGACAAGTATCTGATGGGAGAAGAAATCACGGAGGAAGAAATCGTTGTGGCTCTTCGGCGGGGCACAATCGAGATGAAGTTCTTTCCGGTTCTCTGTGGTTCAGCTTTCAAGAAGAAGGGCGTTCAGCTACTGCTGGATGCCGTGCTTCGGTATCTTCCAAGTCCCTTGGAAGTGGCGAACGTTATCGGAAAAGATCCCGCACGTGAAGAAAATGAGATTGAGTGCAAGACCGACTGGGATGCGAATCTCGCGGGATTGGCCTTCAAGATTGCAAGCGACCCGTTCTCGGGCGCTTTGACCTATGTGCGTGTGTACTCCGGAATTCTGAAAGTTGGCGATCAGGTGTTCAATCCTCGCGAACAAAAGAAAGAGCGCATTCAGCGCCTAGTCCGCATGCATGCGAACGCTCGTGAGGAGATTCAAGAAATCAAAGCGGGAGATATCGGCGCTGTCATAGGGTTGAAATTCGCAGCGACGGGCGACACGCTCTGCCATGTTTCCCATCCTGTCGTTCTCGAGTCGATCCAGCTTCCTGAGCCTGTGATCGCGGTCGCGATTGAGGCGAAGTCGTCGGCAGATCAAGAGAAGATGATGGTCGGTCTTCAGCGCCTGGAGCGAGAAGATCCGTCTTGTCGATTGCGCATTGATTCGGAAACTGGGCAGACGCTTCTGTCGGGTATGGGCGAGCTGCATCTCGAGATTCTCGTGGATCGGCTTTTGCGGGAATACAAGGTGCAGGCCAATGTCGGTAAGCCGCAGGTGAGCTATCGTGAGACGATCGCGAAGTCGGCTCGGGGCGAATCTCGCGTCGAGCGAGTCATTGCTGGAGAAAACCAATTTGGTCATGCCATCGTCGAAGTGAAGCCGGGCTCTGTTGGCTCGGGCTTTAAATTCACCAATTTAGTGCCGCCAGAGCGCCTGCCAAAGACGATGAGTGCGCCAATCGAACAAGGCATAAAAGAATCACTTGAAAACGGGGTTCTCGCAGGCTTTGTGACGACGGACCTTGAGGTCTCCTTGGTAGGGGCTGAGTACAATCAAGAAACGGCCTCCGAGATGGCTTATAAGGTCGCGGGAGCCAATGCTTTCCGAGAAGCCGCTCGCAAGGCTGATCCTCAATTGCTGGAGCCAGTCTTTACCGTTGAGGTTACAACGCCTGACGAGTTTATGGGCGGTGTCATCGGCGACCTGAACTCCCGGAGGGGTAAAGTGCTCTCGATGACCGCTCGGGCAGGCCGTCAGGTGGTGGATGCGGAGGCTCCGTTGATGGCTATGTTTGGCTATGCGACGGATTTGCGCTCTTTGACGCAAGGCCGGGGAACTTTTTCAATGGAGTTTAAGCAGTTCGCGGCGACTCCGGCCAAGGTGGCGCAGGAAATTCTGCAAAAACTTGGTCGAATTTGATTTGACTTTCAGCTGCTCAAAAACGCATACTGCGCGCCTTGAGTAGCCCAAAGTGCGGGCGGACGTCGGCTTTCTTCGAAGCGGAACTGTCTAAGAGGTTGATTTTGCGAAGGAAACACTTTCTGAGCAAACCCCCTCGACAGATCAGCAGAGAAAAATTCGACGCGATTCTGAAGCGATAGCGGATTTCGATTGATGCCAGTGGATCCTGGCGAGTTTCCGAAAGGAAAGCCTCGAAGGACCCCATGATGGCCGAAGCCGGAAAACGATAAAGCCGTAAAGAGTCGGTTTTCTTGGAGAAATGCGAACGAAGTCCCAGGTTGTCTGGGGAACACGTTGTGCCTCTCCAGGGCGGATAACCTTTTGTCTGAAGGTTGTTCGGCTCGGAAGACTCCTCCTGATTTGAAGCTGAATTTAGTGAATGAAGTTTGTGAACGAAGAAAGGAAAAGAGGATCATGCAAAGCCAGAAGATCCGAATTCGACTGAAAGCATTCGACTACAAGTTGCTCGATCAATCGACTCGAGAAATTGTAGAAACAGCTCGTCGCACGGGCGCGCGAGTTGCGGGTCCAATCCCGCTCCCAACGCGTATCAATCGCTACACGGTCCTTCGTTCGCCACACGTCGATAAAAAGTCGCGCGAGCAGTTCGAAATCCGCACGCACAAGCGCATGCTCGATATTCTCGAGCCCACTCAGCAAACGGTTGATCAGCTGATGAAGCTCGATCTCTCGGCTGGTGTCGACGTCGAAATCAAATTGTCGCAAACGTAATTAAGAGAATCTAACAACTCGATTGAGGAGTAGTTGAAAATGACGGATTCGGGTGAACAGCAAGTAACCGCTGATGCAGCGACTGCAGCAACTGCAGCTCCAGCTGGCGTCAAGTTGCGTGGGCTGTTTCTTAAGAAAGTCGGCATGACATCGGTATACGGTGATGCCGGAGAAATGATTCCTGTGACGGTTCTGAAAATGGACCCATGGGTCGTAACGCAGCTGAAGACTGTCGAGAAGGACGGCTACGCAGCTGTTCAGATCGCTAGCGGTCCAAAGAAGGCAGTACGCTCTTCAAAAGCAGAGCGCGGCCACCTCTCTAAAGCAGGCTTCGAAAACGGCGCGCAGTTCGTTCGTGAGATTCGTCAAGATCTCGCAGGTGACCTCCAAGTCGGAGCACGCGTTGCTCTCGATACTCTTGCTAAAGGTGACGTCGTAAAGGTGACTTCGACTTCGAAGGGGAAAGGCTTTGCTGGTTCGGTTCGCCGATTCGGTTTTGCCGGTGGTCCTGCTTCGCACGGTTCGAAGTTCCACCGTCAGCCCGGTTCAAGCGGTAACCGTACATGGCCAGGACGGGTAATGCCCGGCAAACGCTTCCCAGGCCACCTTGGCGCGGAAACTGTAACGGTTAATAATGTGAAAGTTGTGGACGTGCTCCACGACGAAAATGTGATCCTCGTGAAGGGTCCAGTTCCAGGAGCTCGCAACTCGCTTGTGAAGCTTGTGAAGGAGTAAGCCATGGCAACATTGACGGTTTACAACTGGGATAAAAAGAAAGTTGGAGATGTTGAAGTGCCTGACGCGGTTTTCGGTCAGCCAGTTCGTAAAGACATCTTGCACACGGTTGTTCGTTGGCAGCTGGCATGCCGCCGCCAAGGAACAGCGATGACAAAAACAAAAGGCCTCGTATCGGGCGGCGGTAAAAAGCCGTTCAAACAAAAAGGCACAGGTAGCGCTCGTCAAGGTTCGAGCCGCTCACCTTTGATGCCTGGCGGTGGTACGATGTTTGGTCCGGAGCCACGTAGCTACGCTTACTCGCTCCCTAAGAAAGTTCGTCAAGCTGGCTTGCGCAGCGCCCTTTCGCTTCTCGCGAAAGAAGGTCGTTTGCACATCGTCGACGAATTGTCTTCGACTGGAAAAACAAAAGAATTGGCAAAGAACCTCGAGAACTTCGGCTTGAAAAAAGCAGTTCTTCTCGATGGAACGGCGAACGAGAAGATGACTCGTGCAGCTCGCAACCTTCCAAAGTTCCGTTACTACGGCACGGAAGGTTTGAACGTGTACGACCTCCTCAAGTTCGACAACGCGATCCTCGCAAAAGGCTCGATCGCTAAGATCGTAGAGCGTTGCGGAGTGGAGGGTTGATATGAGTCACGTAATTAAGGCACCTCTGATTTCGGAGAAAAACGCGGCACACGCTGAAGACGCAAACACATACGCGTTCGAAGTGGCGTTGGATGCGACGAAGCCAGAGATTCAAAAAGCAATTGAGAAGTCGTTCAACGTAAAAGTTGAAAGCGTTCGCACTTTGATCTGCCGTGGGAAGTACTTCCGCAAACAGATCAAGATGGGACCGCCTAAACACTGGAAGAAAGCTCTCGTAAAGCTGAAAGCTGGCGAGAAAATTTCGATCTTTGAGGGGGCTTAAAGATGGGCATTAAAACATACCGTCCCCGTACACCTGGTTTGCGTCAAAAGACAGGCTACGATTTCGCGGAAATCACGAAGTCGACGCCAGAAAAGTCGCTGACTCAACCACTTCGTGGAAAAGCAGCTCGTAACAACCACGGACAAATCACGATTCGTCACCAAGGTGGTGGACACAAGCGTCGTTATCGCTTGATCGACTTCCGCCGTACGAAGCTCGAGATCCCAGCGGTTGTTGCCTCTATCGAGTACGATCCAAACCGCACAGCGCGTATTGCTCTCTTGCACTACCGTGATGGCGCGAAGGCGTACATCGTTGCTCCAATTGGTTTGAACGTCGGTGACACGGTCATCTCCAGCGCGCAAGCGGACATCAAGCCTGGCAACACATTGCCACTGGCTTCGATCCCAACTGGAACGATCATTCACAACGTTGAGCTCCGCCCTGGAAAAGGCGCGCAGCTCGCTCGCGGTGCGGGCGTTGGCGCAACTCTGGTTGCGAAGCTTGGTCAGTACTGTCAGGTTCGTTTACCTTCGGGCGAAGTTCGTCAGGTTCTGTCGACTTGCTTGGCTTCAATCGGCCAGGTTGGAAACACAGACAACGAGAACATCAGCATCGGTAAGGCAGGTCGCAATCGCTGGAAAGGTATCCGACCCAGCGTTCGTGGTATGCACATGAACCCGATCGATCACCCGCTCGGTGGTGGTGAGGGTGTTGGTAAAGGTCACCATCCAGTTACGCCTTGGGGTCAGCCTTGCAAAGGCTATAAGACTCGTAAGAACAAGCGTACTGATAACATGATTATCAAGCGGCGCAAGTAAGAGGAGATCGCTGTGGCACGTTCAATTAAAAAAGGTCCATTTGTCGATCACCACCTTGTGAAGAAGATCCAGGTGGCGATTGAAAAAGGCGATAAGAAGATCATCAAAACTTGGTCGCGTCGCTCGACAGTTCTTCCGGAAGCGGTTGGGTTGTCATTCGCGGTTCATAACGGACGCAAATTTGTTCCTGTTTATGTCACTGATCAAATGATCGGTCACAAATTCGGGGAGTTTGCTCCTACACGTACTTTCCACGGGCACGCTGAGAAAAAAGCAGCAGCCGGCGCTCCGAAGAAATAAGGCGGTGAGTAATGGAAATTAAGGCTTACCTTAGAAATGCAAGTGTCGGATGTCAGAAGGCACGTACAGTTGCCGACCTGGTCCGCGGTAAAGATGTGAACGATGCAATCCGGATCTTGGCTTTCATGCCGCAGAAATCGGCTGGCATGCTCAAGAAACTGTTGGAGTCGGCAGTTGCCAACGCAGAAGCGAAGAAGGTTGTCGATATCGACAATCTCTACGTGAAGCACGTGTCGGTTGATATGGCTCCTTCGCTCAGCCGATTCCGTCCTCGTGCGCAAGGTCGTGCAACACCGATCAAACGCAAGAGCAGCCACTTTAACTTAGTTTTGGACGAGAGGTAATCGATGGGTCAGAAGGTTAACCCGATTGGTCTTCGCGTAGGTGTTATTCGTAACTGGGATTCGCGTTGGTACGCGAAAGGCCAAACCTACATCGAAAATCTCCATGAGGATTTCAAACTTCGCAAATATCTTCAGGAAAAACTGAAGCACGCTAGTATCGCGAAAATCGAAACTGAGCGCGCGGCGAAGAAAGTGAAAGTCATCATCCACACGGCTCGCCCGGGTGTTGTGATCGGCAAAAAGGGAGCTGGAATCGATCAGCTGAAAGCTGACGTTCAAAAGCTCACGACGAACGAAGTGTTCGTGAACATTCAAGAGGTTCGCAAGCCAGATATCGACGCTCAGCTTGTTGCGGAGAGTATCGCTCAGCAGCTCGAAAAGCGTATTTCTTGGCGTCGCGCACTGAAGAAGGCGATCGCAGCTGCAATCCGCGGCGGCGTTCGTGGGATTAAAGTTCAAGTTGCTGGACGTCTTGATGGCGCAGAGATCGCTCGTACCGAATGGTACACAGAGAAGAGCGTTCCTCTTCATACGCTCCGCGCGGACATCGATTACGGAGTTGCTCGTGCTACGACAGCTTACGGAATCATTGGTGTAAAAGCGTGGATCTACAAAGGTGATATCATGACTCAGCGAGAAGCTGACGAGGTGAACCGTGCTAAGTCCTAAACGTACAAAATATCGTAAGACCCACAAAGGGCGCCGCAAGGGTTTCGCTTGCCGCTCGAACTTCGTTGCTTTCGGTGACTTCGGTCTCCAGGCGGCTGAGGATTGCGCGCTGACTTCGCGACAAATCGAAGCAAGCCGTATCGCGATCAGCCGCTCCGTTAAGCGTGGTGGTAAAGTCTGGGTTCGTGCATTCCCTCACAAGCCGGTTACAAAAAAGCCGGCTGAAGTTCGGATGGGTTCCGGTAAAGGTAACCCAGAACTATGGGTTGCGGTTGTTAAGCCTGGACAAGTTATTTTTGAAATCAATGGTGTCACGCGTGAGCAAGCTCTCGAGGCCTTCCGCCTTGCGGGTCACAAGCTTCCGCTGAAGACCAAGTTCTTGGCTCGGG
>CAKQVW010000148.1 GCA_934277865.1 uncultured Pseudobdellovibrionaceae bacterium
GAACAAAACCAAAGTTAAAATGGATCCGCTAGACAGCTATATCGCGGAAGGCTCTGGTATGGCGGCGCGAACTTTTGTCGGTGCCGTGGTTCCTTACTCCAACGGTTTCTCGGCTCAGGTACGTGCGACAGACGAGCTTCTTGAAGTCAGCTGTCCGACTGGAAACACAGTCGATTGCGACGAATTGAAGTCCAACGACGTCATCCCTCCGTCTGAGCGCAGCGAACGGGCCAAACTCTTCGGCGATCTCAAACATCTCTATCGTATGTCGGTGACCCGACTTCTCGATCGTATGCAGACACTTGAGCGTCGCTATGTCGCTGAGATGTCGGATATGACGAAGATGTCGAAGCTGCTTCGTATGGGTAACCTTGAGTATCTTTCGTTTAGCAATGAGACGGCGTTCTTGCAGCAATCGCTGAAGGCCGACCCTGAGCTGGCAAAGAACAATCAGGTTCTTCCCATGGGTGGAAGTTTCCAGAAGTTTGCCAACCAGTTTGTAAAGTTCCAGCCTGCGGACAAGTTCGACCAGATGATGTACATCCAGTCGTACAGCCAAATGAAGTACCCAAATCGTGGGTATGGCATGATGGCATTCGACCGCAAACCGCCGGAAAAAGTGACGCCGCAGCAAGATCTCGAAAATCTCAAGGCGGCGTTGTTTGATGTTGGCAGTGTCAACCCCGAGCAGGCGGTCAGACTTTGTGTCTTCATTATGGAGAACGTGATTCTCCGACAAGATCCAGATGCGGATGCGTCACTGACTCGCTTTCAGCGAAACGTGGCTAGAATGCAGCGAGCGGAAGCCAACAGGCATTGTCTGGTTGCGGGCCAGTTGCAGATCGAACGTAAGTTACGTGTGTTTAATCTCCAAGATGCTGAACGTGGTGGTGGTAACTTGATGGGCCTCAACGTAGGTGCCAATACCTCGTTTGGTCGCAGCGAAGGCTGGTCGTTTGGTTACGGCTTAAGCCCACTGAAGCCAATCACGGGCGCGTTGGACGCCGCTTCGACAATCGTCAAAGGTCCAATCGGTCTCGTGGCCGGTGGTGTTTCAAAGTTCATCGATGGTTCAGGGATTGGCATCAATATGTCGACATCGAAATCTGGCGACATTTCGGAAGGGGCGTCGGTTTCTAGCGGAGCTAACGTTGCTGTCGAACTTCGTCGTATGAATCTGACGATGGGAGGCTACGAGCGTTGTGCGATCGTGCGTTTGAGCCCCGAGATTGCGATCTCGATGTCCAAGCAGCTTGTTCGTCACTTTAGAGATAAGGGCGTGCAGAACCCGCTGGTGCACACGTCGCGTGGTCTTATGGTCTGTGAAGGGTTTGAACGCAAAGAGCCATTCAAAATCGAAGAGCGCTACTATCAGTTCTCGCAGAGTTTGGGTGAAGAAGTGTTGAACGACCCGACGGCACTCGAGAACCAGCCGTACATCTTCGGTCTGCGTGGTCGATCAGACTATGTTCGCTTCGTGCGCACAGTTGAGGCTCGTCCGAAGTCGATCTTCAGCCTTCCTGGCCATATTTCGATCGGGGAACTTCCCAATGATCGATTGATGGGAGTTTTTGGTGAGGCAACGCCAACCTATCCGGGCTTGATCAGTCTGGAACCGCAGATGGCGTCTCGCTTGAAATCGGTCAAATCCACGCAGGAACTGCAGCAAACCGGTCAAAAATAAATCCGCCCTAAATCAACGGCGCGAACTTAAGCCCTCGATCCAATCGAGGGCTTTTTTCGTTGCGCCGCCACGCACGCGCACCATGTCTTGGATCGTATTTCGAACATCATTCGAATCTTCCGGAAGGCTGCCTAGTGCGGTCAAAACCGCATGGAGCTTTTCACGAAACTCCTCGGCGTCATTGGTACAGATCACGGGGGAATAGCCGAGATGCGGGAGACGCTCCGATTGAAACTCGATCGCCTCGCGGTTGTTGAGATGTTTGGGTCCCACGAAAGTGATACAACCGGCCGCCAGCGGTTCCATCACCGAGTGCACAGTTTTTCGAAATGATCCTCCGACAAAAGCCAAGCGGCCCAGCTGATAAAGTTCGGCAAGGATTCCCACACGATCGACGATGAGCACATCAATCTTTTGTTTTTCGTCCTTTTGCTTCTCGTCGGAGGTCGTCTCCAAATGGGAATACGTGGCAACTTTCAAACCTCGCGCTCGAATGAAGGCGCTTAAGCTCTCGATCAACTCTTTTGAGATTTCGTGTGGCACCAGAATCGCCGAGAGCGTCCTGCGGCCCTGGATCTCTTGGATGAGGCCGGGCAGGGTGTTTTCGATGTCTTCGGGCCAAATACTTCCTGCGACCAAGACGTTTTCATGGAGGGGATCGGGTAGACCCGGAATCAACGGTTTTGCCATCGCCAAGCGAGCCAAAACCTGATCATATCGCGTGTCGCCAGCTGGTTCCGTGTGTTGCACGCCAAAACTTTCCAAAAGGCGACAGTCCTCTGCCGTCACTCCATGAGCTGTCGTGAGATACGGATAGGTCGCTCGCGTCAGCGCACCGGCAAGACCGCCAACCCGCGCCGAGAGCGCGTGAAAAGTGGCCGAGAACAAGAGGCTTGGTACACGCTTTCTTGAGGATTCGTAAATCAAGTTTGGCCACGTGTCGGTTCGTGCGATCAAGAGGCAGCGTGGTTGAAGGCGCACAATGAGATCGCGGATCTCGGAGGCGTTGTCGAGGGGAAGCGGGCAAGAGGCGGCCACGCCAGGGTCTTTTTCAATCGCACTTCGATACGTTGGCGAGAAGTAGGTGACAAACACCGTCTCGCCTCGTTCTTTTAGCGCACGAACCAATGGCTTCGCATATTCGTACTCGCCACTTGCAGCATGAATCCAGATTGGTTTTTTGTTTCGCAGAGCCTCATAATCCATCTCGAGATAGGCTGGAATCCCTCGCGGGCGTCGCATGCGATAGGTTTGAATCAGCTTTCCAAGTTTCGCCTGAAGGCCTGGTCGGCGACGGATAAGAAGTTCCATCGCGCTGACGATGAGTCCAAACAGGCGTTCGAGTACAGGCTGGAGGAGGCGATAGAGTCCGAGTATCATATCGACTCTCCCGGGTTCGGGTTTTGCCTGAAGGCGAGAGCCAGGCGTTCGCTGACAAGCTCTGGCGAAACTAGCTTCAGGCACTTGAGGTTGTCTTTGTTTGTGCAGGGATCTCGCCCGTCTTTTGAGCATGGTTTGCACGCAAGTTCGGCGTTTGGAACCTCCGCGACAAAGGAACGTAAGCCAGACGGATATCCAAAAGCTGTCGGTCCGATAATTCCAACAAGCGGCAATTGCAGGCGATCCGCGACGTGTAATAGGCCGGTGTCATTGGCAATCAAGGCGTCGGCTTTTTCTAGAAGTGAGGCCGATTCAAGCAAACTCGAGCGTCCCACGGCATCAAAGCACACCTCTTCACCCAGTTCATGGCAAATCGTTTTGAGAAAACCGTCGTCAGGCCCACCTAACAAAAGGAAACGCGTCGCTTCAGCCTCCTTAAGGAGAAGTTTGGCAAGTTTGAGCCAGCGATCGACTGGCCAGCGTTTGTTTGGCCACGCGGCAGATGGCGCAAAAGCCACAATCCGCTGGTCAGAAGTGCCACGCGCTTTCCAGTTGAGGAACTCCCGCAAAATGTCGCTGCCTGAGGATGTGGATTCCGTCAGATAGTAAGAGGTCCATGACACTTGACGAAATTCCAAACGCAGCTGCGGAAACCAATTTTTTAGCGGCTTCACATAACTTTCAGCGCCACGGTAGGGCTCTGGGAAAACACCCAATCGGAATCTCGAAGAGCGGAAACGGAAATTCAATTTGAAATAGAGCAATCGTCGCAACCGCTCTTTGGAGCGGATCAAGATGCGAGAGGGTGAAAATCGCCCCATCAAAAGCCATCGTGCTCGAACCACGGTGCGCACCACCAAACTTCTGAGATTGGAATGTGCGTCGTAGAGGTGTGTGTAGCGGGGTGCAATGTCCCAGGCCAGGCGAATGAGTCGAAGCACTGAATCTTTTCGGTCAAATGCGTGAACGTTTGAAAGGCCGTGCTGGCCTCGCAAGAGATCGGCAAAGTCTTCTCTGACAAGCCAATCGATTTCCGATTCCGGTGCCACGCGCTTGATGTGCGGAACGATTTCGAGAGCCTGAAAGATGTCCCCAAAGCTGGAGAACCGGACGACGAGAAGACGCATAATGATGGCTCGGATTCTAGCGACCAGCCAGCGGCTTTACAATAGATCTTGAAACCCAGAGAAACGAATTTGACCTCGGACCTTGGGCTTGCTCTAATTTCCGATATGAAATCGAAAATCGATTGGCTAGGAAAAATGAAATTCGCCGGAGGTCCCGAAGGGTTTTCGGTTCCCATGGACACCACTCCGCCACTTGGCGACAACACCGGGATGAGTCCGAAGCAGATGCTGCTGGTGTCCATTTGTGGGTGCACGGCAATGGATGTGGTTGCGCTTTTGAAGAAATACAAACAGCCGCTTGAGTCGATGTCGGTCGAGGCCGAGGCCGATACAACGGACGATCACCCTCGGATCTTCAAGGAAGTTCATGTGCGCTACACCCTCACAGGGGAAGTCGAAATCGAGCGTGTGAAGTCGGCAGTTGAGCTTTCCATGCAGCAGTACTGTGGTGTTTCGGCGATGGTCGCAAAAGCTTCACCGATTCGCTATTCCGTGATTCTGAATGGGCGTGCGGTGCATTCCGGGCAGGCCTTCACTCAGCAGTCGTAATCAACTCTTGTTTTCCATGGCGTGGCGGAAGGCTTCGTCTTTCGCCGTCAGTGCAAAACCGATGCGTTTTGCGATCATGATCCACAATGCCGCTTGATCCGGCTGAAGGCGGTCTGTCAGCGTCGCCTCAAACAGTCCAAGCCAGCGCTCAAGCAAGTTCGCATTGAAGCCAGCGTAATAGTGTTTCGCCACCGGGTTGTACTCGGCAAACATGTACGGACGGCCGCCAAATCGAATCCACCAAAAATGCGTCAACCTTCGAATGTGATCTTGCCAATCGTGGACGGATAAAAAGGGAATCGAAAGTTCCGCATCCTGCTGCACGCGACCGTAGAAGTCTTCGACCACTTGATGGAAGTCGTCATGGGAAAACGAGACGCCGTTCACGATGAGTTGCTCAGTGGGGAGTGGTGCTGGATTAGACACTTGCGAAGCCTTCCTTGTTGAGATAGGACAAATGTTGTATATCATATACAACATTTAGTTACAATAAATCGTCAATTCCCGATTCGCTTAGGATCGCGGACACGGGAAAGCGGGAACTGTGTCGAAGAATCTTGCACCGTACCAGATTTTCTTTCCGTTTGGAGTATTCAGTGCGCTGATCGCGGTCGGTGTGTGGAATGTGCAAACTCTGGGTTGGTTTGCTGCGCCAGCGCTGTTTGTGCATTCTCGTCTCATCGCGGGTGGTTTTCTTTGGAGCTTCATCGTGGGTTTTTTGATGACGGCGATACCACGCATGACAGGCACTGAACCGGCAAAAAGGCTCGAGACACTAGCTGCGATGGTGTTGATGTTGGTTCTGTTCGGAAGTTCGTGGCTGGTGGAAAGTCAGCCCTTTTATGGCACGGTTGCGGCGATCAACATTTTTTTGGTGTTTTATGCCGGACAAAGGCTCCTACGCAGCGTGAAACGGGTGCCCGTGTTTTTCTCGCATGTCGGACTTGGCTTGGTGGCGTCGTTATTGGGAGCTTTCTTTTATTTCGAAGGTGACAGTTTCAAAGGCCTTCATCTCTTTCATGTCGGCTCGGTCTTGCTTTTGGTTCTTGGAATCGGTGCACGATTTTATTCTTTTCTCTCAGGTCTTCCGTCGGACTTTGAATCAGCACCGAGGTGGCAGCATAACATCTTCCATGGCCTCGGTGTGCTGACAGGGACTTTCTTGTTCTTAGCGGGCAGTGGGTCTCATTTGGCCTATTTGGGGCTCACCGCGGTGTCTGTGATCTACCTCGTCTTTGTCTGGAGAATTCAGCGTCCAGCAAACCGGGTGTCTCCGTTAAGGTGGGCGGTTCAGGCCGTCGCCTGGATGATTCCTCTTAGCTTCGCCTTGTGTTGGTTTCGGCCGTCGCTGATCGTGACCTGGCTTCATCTGATATTCCTCGGGAGCTTTGCGATGATCACTTTTTCGGTTTCGACCCGAGTGATTCTCGCACATGGGTCCTATCCCTTGGAAATGGAGCTTAGTTCAAAGGCCTCCGAAACCGATCGCGCCGTCGACACATCCGTGTCGACACCACTCAAATGGCTTGTCCTTTTCTTGCTGGCCGCACTCGTCGCACGGGTGGGGTACGGGCTCGCGAGCGGGGTCTGGCGAACGGTTTTTTTGCATCTTTCCACGGCGTGTTGGTTCCTCGCAGTGGGAGGCTGGATGAAAGCGTGTTTTGCTAAAATCTTTGTCTCGGGCCCCCTCAAAAAGCCAGGATGCTGAGATGTGCAGGAGGTTGTTATGTATTTAACCGACCATACAGATTACTCGCTTCGGGTCCTGATGTACCTCAATAAGCGGCGCAACCTCGTGACACTCAATGAACTGGCGGTGAGTTTAAAGATCTCAAAAAACAATTTAATCAAGGTCTCTCATCAGCTGGCAAAAATCGGCCTCATCGAAACATCGCGTGGCCGATCGGGCGGAATTTGGATTCATCCAGGGGCGGGAGAGAAAAGCTTGCGTGAGATCGTTCTTCAGACGGAAGAAAGTTTTCGTCCGGCCGAGTGTTTTTCTGGCCGGAAATGCGAGTGCACGTTTCTCCCAGCTTGCGGGCTAAAAAAGACGCTTGCCGGGGCATTGACGGCATTCTTGGACGCACTTGCGATGACGACCCTCAACGACGTGACGCCTAGAAGTTTGGGCGCACCTCTGCAGCCTCGTGCTCGGGGCAATCCAAGCGAAGCTCGCCGTCGGAGAACGCCGAATTGATGTAGTAACAGAAGGTGAATTCATCGATAAAGGTGAAGATATAACCGTAATTTCCGTAA
>CAKQVW010000149.1 GCA_934277865.1 uncultured Pseudobdellovibrionaceae bacterium
CTCTTAAGATGCCAAAGGGTCCTGGCGATGCCTGCACCGGCAAATTCTGTGCAACCGACAGACAAGACGCCAGTACCAAAAGTCCGATCAATAAAAACAATTGCGCACGTTTGAGAAACGCTCTCAGCTCTCCCCGACAAAGCTCCATCTTGTAAGAAAAGTACCCGCGAATCGCCTCTTTGATCGAGTCGATTGGCAACTCCTTGGGCTCGCGCTGTTCGATATAAATGACTATCTTAAGCGGTGTACTTACCGAAAGTTCGCGCGCCGAAGAGAGAATGTATTCAACAAAGTCGTCGTCTAGATCACGATCCCGAAAAGGCGCTGGATCTCTTGCATCAAAAAGCTGCTGCGAGCTTTTGACTCGAACCTCAATCCACCTCTTGCCTTCAGCGTGTTTGTAACGATGCTTTCGTGTGGATTCGGTCATGGAAGTTCCTTTAGCTCTTAAAAAACCGCTCGGCGCGTTCGACAACGTCGCCCAAGACGGCGACGCGTGCAAACCATTTACTGTCGGCTGGCACCACGGTCCATGGCACAAGCTCGGTGGATGTGCGTTTTAGCACGTCTCGATAGGCCGCTTCGTAGGAGGGCCACTTGCGGCGATTGCGCAGATCCTCGTCGGTCAATTTCCATGACTTAAGCGGGTTTGCGCGACGCTCTTCAAAGCGCTTCTTTTGTTCGTCGTAACTTAAATCCAAGAGGTACTTTAAAACCAAAACCCGGTCTTGAATCAGCATCTGTTCGACGGAATTGAGTTCGTCATAGGCCCGCTTCCAGTCTTTGGGGGCACAAAGCTCTTCCACACGTTCGACGAGAACCCGTCCATACCAGCTTCGGTCAAACACCGAAATCATGCCGGGCTCTGGTAGCCGCGCGAAAAATCGCTGCATATAGTGCTGCTCGATTTCGACGACGTTCGGTTTCCCGATGGAATGCACGCTCACGCCTCGCGGATCGAGATACTCGGTCAGCCGCTTGATCACGCCGCCCTTGCCGGCTGCGTCCGGACCTTCGAACAAAATGACGAGCTTTCGACGCTCACCGTGAATCTGTCTCTGCAACGAAAGCAAACGTCGCTGCAGGCTCTTTAGCTGTTCGTCGTAATCATCCTTGGACGCAAAATACGTCTGAGCTTTTTTATGTTCCGATGCAGAAAGAATGCTGCGAAATTTCACACTCACGGTAAACCACCTTACGCCTATCTTGCATTTATATTGCTCTTATGTCGCAAAAACATCCCGCTTCCTCCCTTAGCTCAATAGCTTCTCAACAATCTGGCCTCTCGATTTCGGTCGAGTCGTGTTTCCAAAGCCTGCGGTACGCCAAGCAGGCTAGCTCGACCAGATTGCCTTGGCCCGAAGAATTCAGTCACGCTACGCTAGTTTCATATGGAAAAAGCGCATGTTTTGAGAGCTCTCACGAGTCGTCCGACCAATGCGATCGAAGCCGTTGATTTCATCCTCGCCACGGGGCTGAAACTCAAAGCCAGTGATATTCATATCAGCGCCAATATGCCAACGGCCGACAACCCGGATAAGTACCTGCTTCGCTACCGAGTGTTTGGAAAACTTCAGATCGTGCGCGCGCCGTTTTTGGCGACAATGTACAACGAGGTTGTGTCGCGCATGAAGGTCTTGGCCGAAATGTCGACGTCCGAAGTTGGCGTGCCGCAAGACGGTCAACTTGTCGTGAGCTACAACAACGAAACTGTGGTTCTAAGAATATCTACTGTCCCCAGCCAAGGCCAAGACGAAGTCTGCATGCGCGTGCAACGAAGCAACAATCAAACGCGCACAATCAATCAGCTGCAGATGACCGACGAAATGCGCGAACGCCTACGGAAGGTCATCACCCAGAAATCGGGCCTCATAGTCTTAAACGGCCCCGCGGGATCAGGAAAAACCACCACCATCTATTCGATCTTAAACACCTTGGTTTCGCCCGAGAAGAAGATCATCACCGCCGAAGACCCTGTCGAAACCAGGCTCCCCTATGTGAACCACACTCAAGTCACGCCGAAAGCGAGCTTCGCCTCGTTAAGCCGAGCTTTCATGCGCCAAGATGCGGACGTGATTTTCTTAGGAGAAATTCGCGACCAAGAGTCGGCCCTCACCGCGCTTCAGCTGGCGCAGACCGGCCACTTGGTTGTGACCACCCTTCACTCGCGCGACGCCGTCGGGGTGATCTCACGGCTGGAGGCCTTGGAAGTTCACCCGAACAATATCGCGACCACCTTGATCTGCTCGCTTGGCCAGCGTCTGATCCCAGCGATCTGTCAAACCTGCCGCGAGAGCACAACGGTCGACAACCAAACCCTTCAGCGTCTCAACGCACTTTTGCCGGTCCCAGAAGAAGCTCATTTCTACAATGCGGGCGAAGGTTGCGAACGCTGCGTGGGTGGGTATTCGGGCCGCATCCCCCTGTTTGAGCTTTTTGTGGTCGATGCCGAACTCGCGGACGCGATCAACCAACGCCAAAGCAAGGTCCATATCACGGGCCTCGCACGCGCAAAAGGCATGGCGACATTAGCCGAAGAAGCTCTGCTTCGTTTCTACTATGGCTACACCGACCTCGATTCGATTCAGAGCTTTATCTCGGCCGCGGAGGCCGATCGATCGACAAAAAAACCGCAGCCCGCATCGACGTAAGCTTCAATGGAAATCAAGTAGATGAGCGCAGATGAAATCCCCAGCTTAAGCGACCTTCTCCTCGCCGACCAAGGTGAGTCGACGTACAGCGAATCCAAGGTTTTTGGCGATCGCTACTTGATGAATTCCAATCGGATCTTTCGCGGGATTCGCGAGCACGCACGGAAGCTCGGGTACCGGCTTTCCAATCAGCGCGGAGACGATTACGAAGCGCTTCCTTTTACAAAACTCGAAGCGCTGCTTGAAGCGAAAACGATTCCGACCGTCCATAACCGAGGCGCCGTGGAAATGGTCGCCGCCAAAGTGCCGGATGCCACTTGGCTGGATATCGCCGATGGTTTTCGGCGATGTTTTGCGTTTCACGAGTCCTGTCACGCCGTCGCACGTGAAACTCTTCGGCCTGAAGCCTCGGCGTCCGAGTCCGCAAACGACCGCGTCCTTCGCGTGATGCTTGAAGAGTCGTTTGCCAACACCTGTGAACTAGTAGGCCTTACCGACTGCCACGATCTTTCGGCCCTAGCATTTTATGAAGCCAATTCCTACACGGCACTTTGGGAAACCAAAGACCTGCTAGAAAACATCCCGGTCACCTTAGAAACACTGAAGTTCGTCTTGTTACATTACCTACGTGCAAACTTCTTGGCCGATCCCGATGTGACTTCAGACGAGCTGGATCTCGTCTACGAGATCTCAGGCGCCAAGCGCGATTCGGCGCTTGAGGACCTTGCGCAATTTGCCTACACGCTAGATGAAAACTTTCGGCACACAACAAGCCGCTTGCACCTTCGTCTACACGGCCTACCCATCGATCTCGAAGCGCGAGACCCCGTGCAAGAGCTGTCCAAATCACCGGAGCTTCAGATCAAACTCCAGACTCTCATCGGCCTCGCCGTAGCCAATTAGAGCCCGCCCGTGTGCCAATCCTAGGCACCGGGAATGAATTCACTTCAAGACAATCAGAGGCCAGAAACCAAGCTCGGCCCCCAATCCGAAAAAGCGGGCCGGCAGGCCTTTCACACTTCTTGGATAGCTTTTCGCACTATCCCGGACCTATGAAAACCGCTGAACATCCATCTCAATTTCTGCTCTTGCTTTTGGTGGCATCCGTACTTACGCCAACTGACGCCCTGGCAAATGCCGATGAGACACTCGTGATGTTTCAAGACCCAGCCTGCACCTTGGAGAGTTCGAAGATCCCAGGCCGCCGACCCGAGCCAATGAAGGTGCATGCCTTTTTTTCTTGCTTGAATGAATACGGGAAGCGTTTACTTGCAGATCGCCCAAGTGGCCCAAACCCACTTGTTGAAGACTTAAAATTGACCTCGCAAACGCAGCCAAGCCTCTCCGACTTTTCCATTCGTATACCGCTGCTGGATACAGAGTGTATACCCCACCCGCACGTTCGTGGCACTGCCACACAAGTCGTCAACCAAATGCGAAGTGCCGCATTGTTCTTACGAGAATTCTACAAGAGCACGGATGGTCAAACCTCCGGCCCGATGATCGTGCGTGAGATCGAAATTTGTAGCGAAGATTCGCTAAAGCGCTCGCTCAAAATTGAAAATGGAACTCTGAAGATTGGTCTTCCGAAAAAAGGCTTCATGGGTCACCGCGAAATGTTGGAGAAGTGGAACAACGGCGACGCCTACCATGATTCCGACCTTCTCTCGCGCGCCAAGCGCCGACTGGATCCGATATCGGCCGCAACCGCCAAGCTCGAATGGGCCCTTTTGAATCCCGTGAGCCCGTTACGAGCAAGTGTGCGCTCGGCCCTTCAGGAAAGAGGCCGTGATCTGGCAAATCGCATCGGGCTTCGCTCGGCCCACCTCAGTCCGAGTGCCCAATTGAGAGTGGAGCTTCGCCGATCAAACCTAGTCCGAAAAGGTCTCGTGCAAGAGACTGTCGTAGAGGAAATGACGGAAGCCGAAGCATCGAACATTTTGGAGTCTTGGAAGTCTAACTTGCGATCGGCACAAACCAGTGACGGCCTCGCGACTTCAGTATTGGCTCTGCAATCAAGAAAATCGCGTTTCGCTGTCAAGCGCGATGTCTGGGCGCTGTTGGTTGTATCCAACTGGCATCACGTCGGAACTCGTGTCTCGGTACAAACATCATTGACCCCATCGCTTCCCATGTCGGCTGTCGAGTCCCTTCAAAAGGGTCGCTCAGAAGAGGTCAGCGTCGAACACGAATTTAAGTTCCGAGGGCTCATCGCAATTGACACCATCGATCACATTCAAACCGACCTTGATGTGATGGTAGAATCCGCTGGTCAGAGCACTCTTGAGATTCAAAAAGACGCCATGCTGCTTCTCGCGCTCGAAAACAACGGGTTGATTTCGTTTTAAGCCGGGCATTCTATTCTTGATAGGCCGGATCTGATGGGCAGTTCTGCTTGGCGCGTTTGGATTGCCGCCTCTGACAGGTGGGACTTTCGACTTTGTCTTGGGCCCACAGCCCACGCTTTTCTTGCATGGCGAGTGTCTGCTCGGGCCGGTAAAGCCCTTTTGAGTAGCGAGGCGCATCCCACGCCAGTCCTTGTTTGACCAACTCGGCGCCCAGATCTTGGCCACCGACGCTGACTTTGCACACACGGCGATCAAAGCTCTTTGTTGTCGCACACCGCAATTCGACATCTTTTCCGCTGAGAAACCCAACCGCAAAGTCACGCGCCTCTTTTGAAAACGGTCTCCCAAGTTCGGGAGCATCGACACCGTCCAGTCGGACCTTCACGACGCGACCGTTTTTCCTGACAAATCGACAAGTGTCTCCATCGTGACAGCTTTTCAGGCGAGAGTCCGCGATCACGTCAGAAGCCGGCTTTCGGGCTTGGGACCTCGGGGCCGCATCGGCAATAAGCGAAACAAGAACGAAAAGCGCACTGACTATGAAAGGCCCCAGCAACTGAGTCATGCCTTCAAGCGAAACTCAGCCTCCCTCGAAAGTCCAGGCGATTTCACCTTGGCCCAAGTGACTATTTTTCACGAGCCCGCATGAATCCCCTAAGCGTGCCGCCGTTTGTGAAACAAAAGGCCAACATTCGGAAGGATTGTCATTGCTACCCCTCCCTTGATCACCTAAATAAACCGCACCCATTTGCAGGAGGTTTTTCGTGAAACAGGCACTCGGTTTTTTTAGTTTGGTATTGGCGACTGCTGCAGCTGTCGCAGCTTTTACAGTTTCGGCACCAGCTAACGCATTTCGCGACAACCTTCAGTTTGATCACCTGTCTTGGTGCGAAGACAACAAAGTCATGATGTCGAATCCCGACGGCAAGTCTTCCAAAGTCGTTGCCGACTGCAATCAAGAACAAAAAGTCTGCACGTCCGGCCAAACCTACACACGCGACCGTGTGACTTACTTTGCGTACTGCAAGTAAGACGACTTAGTCCTTTAAAGGTTCGAGATCTCACCAAACGTGTTGTTCAGCGGCTTTAGGAGGGGATTTTCCGTCTCCACCAACGCATGAGCCAAAACAAAGACAGCTGTCTCGAGTTCAGACTCGGGCAGCGTCTTTTCCTCAATCGACGAAGTCTCTTGAATCGCCCGCATGTTTTTCTCAAGCTCTTGCTGCCACTTTAAGTAAGAGGCCTTGGACAACTTGGTTCCCTGTACGGCGTAACGAATCGACCGCTCTTTGGGACCGTCTTCTTTCTTCAAAAAGCTTTGATGAATCAGCTCGATAAACAATCGAGATGCGGTGTTGATGAAGTTCTCAAAGTACACCTTCGCCAACGCCCCTCGCCCAAGGCTGGGCGTTCGCTTGAAGGCGGGCTTCACGCGCATCCGACCCGTGACACGGATGAGTTCGGCCTTTTCAAGACCGATGAGGTACTTGTCCGTCGAACGCTGGGTGAGCCCATGCTTTTCCGCAATCTGTGCCGGCGTGAGACCTTCGCAAAGCCGCATGAAGTAGGCAAAAAACCTGGGGTTCTTTGCCAGGAACTTGTCTTGCTCCTCGCTAAATCGCTCTTCCTCAAGACCGCCAACTTCAATCACCTTGGCAAGCTCTTCGAGTTCGAGATCAACAAACTCGCAAATCTGAAGCAGCCGACTGACCGTGAGCTCTTCAGGGCCCAAGTACCGTTTCACGGTGGGAACTGAAACTTCCAAATGTTCGGCGAGGTCTTCGTAGGTGAGACCTTTTTTCTTCAGGCGTTCTTTCAACGCCGCCTTGACTCGCTGAGACTTAAATTCCGTCACTGCCCGTTCTCCCCCATCCGCCGGATTTCAATCGTAAGAGATCTCGCTCGGATCGCACTTGCTCGATATTTCCTGGCACTTCAAACTCGGACTGCCAATCGAAGTG